>JBKEBP010000071.1:0-6934 GCA_047973235.1 Suipraeoptans sp.
TCGATTCCTAACTGGTCAAATCGAGAAATTCGAAGGAAAAGAGAGGCAAGAAGTGGCATAACACAGAAGCTACTAGATCTAATCCAATACCTTTGTTTTAGTCGCTCTAAAATAATAATAAAATGAAAAAAAGTCATAAAAACAAAACCATGAACTAAATCGACATGTGATAAAACACGATTTATTCAGGGTTTTGCTAATTTTCAATTTTTGAGATCAAAATCGGTTATTTCCCGATAGCCCCTTTTCTTTATCTTATATTCAGTTAACATTTAGTTTATTTACTCATATTGCCATCCACCTGGCCCATGATTTCTGCCTGCACAACTTGCAAATGTACCACTTAAAGTTGTCAGTCTTCCTATTTGTGAAAATTCACTATATGTTCCATCTGTGTAGCGGAAACGATATTTATAATGATAACGATTTGGATATACTCCAAGCATGTTTCCTGCATATACGGTTAATTGATTTCTATACCATGTGGTCGTTGAACTACTCATTGATTTAGCTGCAACTAATGTCCACCCTCCTGTTGATGGTGGTGATGCCTCTGATTGATTAGTATGCATATAGAGTTCAAATCCAGCTATTTCTGTAGGATAAGTATTTGCATTATTTACTACCAGATTAACGTATATTCTACAGCACGCGTTAGTAATCTGAGGATAATAAGAAGTTGGTTGATGCTTTAACTTCCATGTTGTTGCATGTGCCGGTCCTACAAGACCACTTTCCTGATTTTGTCCTACTGATCTTACTTTGTAATAATAAGTAGTATTATGAGTAAGTCCTGTATCATAATATGTAGTTCCGGTTAGAGTTCCGCCTATTTGTGTGTATGTTCCATTAGCCGAAGTTGAACGATATAACTTATAACTTGTTGCATTTGTACCTACGTCCCAATTAACGGTAATAGTCGATGTCCCTGTTGCTGTCGCCTTTATACTTGCAGGTGCACCAAGAGCTTTCCATGTTGTTGCATTTGCCGGTCCTATTTCATTACTTGTTTGATTTTGACCAACTGCATACACTTTATAATAGTATGTTGTTCCGGATAAAAGGCCTGAATCATAATATGTAGTTCCTGTTATGGTACCACCTATAGGTGTATATGTTCCATTTGCTGATGTCGAACGTGAAAGCACATAACTTGTTGCATTTGAAGCTGCAGTCCAAGTAACTGTAATTGTTGATGTTCCTGTTGCTGTCGCTTTAATATTTGCAGGATCACCAAGTACTTTCCATGTTGTTGCATTTGCAGGACCTACGTAATCACCTATTTGACCTTGTCCCACTGAACGTACTTTATAATAGTATGTTGTGTTAGGTGAAAGGTTTGTATCATTATAGGTTGTTCCTGTTATAGTTCCGCCTATTTGGTCATATGTTCCGTTTTCTGAAGTAGAACGATACAGCATATAACTTGTTGCATTTGAAGCAGTGGTCCAAGTTACATCAATTGTGGTTGTTCCTGTTGCTGTCGCTGTAATACTTGCAGGATTACCCAGACCTTTCCATGTTGTTGCATTTGCCGGTCCTACGTATACACTAATCTGTTCTTGACCAACTGAACGTACTTTATAGTAATACGTTGTATCAGGTGTAAGATTTGTATCTGCGTATGTAGTTCCTGTTATGGTACCACCTATTTGTTCGTATGTTCCATCTACTGTCAAAGAACGATATAGCATATAGCTTGTCGCATTTACTGCGGCTACCCATTCAACGTCTATAGTAGTTGTTCCTGTTGCTGTTGCTTGTATGTTCGATGGCTGCCCTAGTACTTTCATAGTAGTTGCACTTTCAGGTCCTATTCCACCACATGTTTCACACTCTTGAACAGCACGTACTATGTAATAGTATGTTGTATCAGGTGTTAAGTTAGTATCCTCATATGTTGTTTCCACAAGCGGGCCGGCTATCATTACAAAACCATCATCTGCTTGTAAAGAACGATATATTTCATAATAATCTGCACCTGAAGCGGCGTCCCAATCTACTGTAATAGTTGTTGTATCTTTTGCTGTTACCGTTAAGTTACTTGGTAATTCCAACTCTCCATTAGTAGTTGCACTAACCGGACCATATAAAACTTCAGTATCATTGTATACAACCGCTATTTGATAGAAATATTCTTTCTTTTCTTCCAGCCCTGAATCTCTAAAATACATATTGTCCAATTCTATTGCGACTAGTTCATATTCTCCATCTTCTGTTTCACTTCGGTATACATCAAAATAATCAAAGTTTCCGTCATATTCCCAAGTAACACTTATGTCAGTTTTTTGTAATGCTACTGCATTCAAAGTCATCATTGACATTATTCCTACGCCGGCTGATGAGTTATTGCTGCCCGATGTTAATTCCCCTGCAGTTAAACCATTATTTGATGACGCTTCTCCTGTAGATGAACCTGTCTGCACTTCTTCTAAAGATGATTCACCCGTTTCAGCCTCCTCGGTTTCAGGCTCTTTGGTCTCAGGTTCTTTGGTCTCAGGTTCAACTATTTCTATCTCTTCAGTTGGTAGTTCTTCTAATGACGATTCATCCGTCTCCTCATCTACCGGTTCTTTCGCGGTTGATGCTAACTCAGGTCTGTTACAAACCGCATTTGACAATTCCGTTTCTTCTCCATTTACCATTGCAGCTATTTTGTAAAAGAAAACGTTGTTCTCAGAACTGGGATAGGTTAAATCACTCATTAAATGATCATCAGCACCCGATAATCCAAGACCATCGTAAAACAGAATATAGTCTCCATTCTCCGTGTTAGCACGATATAGCCTGTATCCACTAGCATTACTAACTCTTGACCACTGCAAGATAGTGAATTGATACCCCGACATATCGTAATAATCTGTCCTCAGCCCCGACGGAGCAGCTGGTGCAGCATTTGCGGTCAACGTGCCAATACTACCTGTACACCCCAAGGTAGCGACAATAAGCAACGCTAAAAATGATCTTAAATATTTCTTTACACTTTTCATACCTCTTCTTCTCCTTTTGATTTTTACATTATAACTATACCAAGGCAGTCCTACTTGACTCAAAGGTATTGCAATGAAAATATGTATGTTTACATCTATTGTGTCTAGTACGCACTCTGAAATCACTCAAATATTGCTTTGTACTTATTTGACAATATTGAAAATACACGTGAAAAAGAGGCAATACTCGAGTTCACGCTCTCGACTATTACCTCATAAATTTCTGCCATTTGCTTTAGGCTATAGCTTGAATATCTAAAACCATCACTTGACGACTCACCCGTATCAAGACAGCAAACAAATGTAATATTTTTTAACTGATAGGAGCAAATACGACTTGCACTTCATTGTAGCTTAGACTTGTACAACTAAATTCCACCTCACCATTAGAATCTACAAATACTGTATATGCGAGGCTAGCTCCGGTTTCTGAGTGAATAGAGCTTTGACCGATACCACCACTTTCAGGTATAGTAAGGTTTTCATTATTAACTCTAATTTGGGACACTTTATATCCTTTAGATGGTTTTGCCACCATACTAAAACTAAAGAGAGAATTAGGAGTTATTGTGCTACCCCAATTTATATAGTTACACATTAGCGTCACATCTCGTATTGTTATTTTGCCATCATTATCAATATCTCCTAATTCTTCGTTATATCTTCTTAAAGCAGAAGCATTTTTTCCATAAAAAAAGTATGTATATATGTCGATAAAATCATATAGTGTTACCGAACCATCATCATTAAAATCACCTTTGATTTTAACATCTTTTATTGAAGCACCTTCATTAATAACTATACCTACATTTACTAAGATAGGGAAATGACCTGATGATGGGGAACTTGCCATTGCAACAATCGAATTACCGGTAATGGTAATTGATAATACAACTAATAACGCTGTGATTCTTCTAAATAGCTTTCTTGATTTCTTCATAAATAACTCTCTCCTTTTCTAGGTTACTATATACGGCTTGTAATTGTGAATTTTCGAATCTCACAATGTATCACTTTCATAGTATTTTATAATTTAGAAAAAATCAGTTTTCGTGCACGAAACGCCTGCTAGCGTGCACGAAATATCCCGCTTTCATCTGATGGCAGTACCAGATACAGCGTATAGTTTTGTTACTTGGTTTAAGTTCAAACAATTTTAAACAAAAAGAGAGTAGTCGCTATTAGACTACTCTCAAGTAATTTGAGTAATGTGCATTTATCCTGCTTTACAAGCAGGGGATGAGAGAATCGAACTCCCGCCAAAGGTTTTGGAGACCCCTATCATACCACTTGACCAATCCCCTGTACGTGCGATAATTTTATCGCACTAAATATTTATATCATAATCGTTATGTCATGTCAAGCAAAGTGAGATATCTTTGTTGTTAACTTTTGTAATGTTACAATTGATGTGACACATTAATCTCTAAGATACTCTTATTCTACCTTAGGAATCGACAATTTCTTCATTACAAGCATATAGTCAATAAATACTACCACGCAAGCACCTATCCAAGCAAGTGGACTAGCCATAGCCGCTCCTGCAAATCCAAGTATACCTGTTAGAATCAGTGCTGCTCCGGTTCTCATTACCAGTTCCATGATTCCTGCTATGGTTGGCATTACACTTCGTCCAAGCCCCTGAATTGTAAATCTAAATATAAACAATAGAGCTAAAACTGAATATAATACTCCATTAATTTTCAAATAAATATCAGCAAGCCCTAGAACTTCTGTCTCACCACTTCCTACAAATAATCCTGCTAACTTATATCCCAAAAAGACATTTATAAGTCCCATAACAATAGCAAACCCTACTGAAATAAGACTGCATTGTCGCACCCCTTGTTTTATTCTATCAATTTTACCTGCTCCGTAATTCTGTGCTGAGTATGTCGCCATAGTAGTTCCAAATGAATTCATTGGTTGGACTGCTATTTGGTCTATTTTCTGTGCTGCTGTAAATGCTGCTACCGATACTGCTCCTAAGCCGTTTAATACAAATTGTAATATTACTGCCCCAATTGCAATAATTGATATTTGAAATCCCATTGGGAATGCAATTTTAGCATGCCTTGCCATTTCAAGTTTATTCGGTCTGAGATCATCTTTATCAAGATGCATTATTGGCAAATTCCTTTTTACATATAAAACGCACAGTGCTCCTGAAATAAACTGAGATATTATTGTTGCCCAGGCTGCCCCTGCAACTCCCATTTTCATAATTATAATAAATACAAAGTCCAGTACAATATTAACTACACATGCTACCATCAAATATTTCAGTGGTGTCTTGCTATCACCCAGCGCCCTTATAATATTCGAAAGAAGATTAAATAGAACATTTGCAAATGTACCATATAAAATTATAATTATATAACTATGTGCCTCTTCTAGTATCTCGCTTGGTGTCCTAAGGAGTTCAAGTATCTGTCTAACAAATACAACAGAAAGTATAGTTAATACTATTGTCGACACAGCACTGATCCAAATACACGTCCCTACACTTTTTCGTAGTCCCTTCGTATCCTTAGCTCCGAATCTATGCGCCACAACAATAGCTAGGCCTGCTGTTAGACCTTGCACAAATCCAAGTATGAAAAATGTAATACTTCCTGTGCTCCCTACCGCTGCTAGAGAATTGACGCCAAGTGTACGCCCTACTATTAGTGTATCAACCATGCTATACAACTGCTGAAATATATTACCTATCAATAGTAGTATAGTAAAAGTCAGTATTAATTTTGCCGGTGAGCCTTTAGTTAAATCTTTGGTCATTGAAATTACTCCTTATTTTACAAACTTGTTTCATTATATATCTTTCATTCGAAATATAAATGGATTTTCTTGGTATTTTCATGTAAAATATTGCCATACTGATTCCCATATACGAAAGGTTTTCCTTATGAATAATTATGATCATGATATGACGTACACTGATTTAAATCCAACTTTTCTATTTGTATTTAATGCAAAACGTACAGAAGACGAAAACGATTACCACAGTCACGACTTCATAGAACTTGCTATTATAACTGAAGGTGAAGGTGTTTTTTACATTAATGGAAACAACTATCCGGTATCAGCCGGGGATTTGGTGGTTCTAAATCCGGGAACATACCATAAAAGCATGGTATCAAATAGTAGTAATTGTACTACCGAATATTATATTGCGTTTACGGATATTCACTTTCGTGATATGCCACCAAACACGCTTAAACTACCTGACAACAATTTTATTACGTCTCTTAAAGGTTCCATTAAAGGTGATGTTTTTAATCTCTGCTCGCTTATAGCAGACGAATCCAGTGGCCATAATATAGGACGATATTTTATGCTAAAGTCTTATCTTATTAGGTTGTTGGTTCTAATTTCAAGAGAACATGAATACTCGACTAGAGAACAAAAGGGATTCTTTTTTGAATCTCCATACAAAAAGTACGTAGTAGAACAAATGCTTCAGTATTTTGACAACCATTATACCGAAAAGATTTCTTTAGAACTGATAGCTCGTAACATGTATCTTAGTACTTTTTACCTCTCAAAAATTTTCAAAAGTGAAACCGGAGATACCCCAATTAACTACCTTATTAATCTCCGGATGAAAAAGGCTTCAGAAATAATAAAAGGTAATCCTACCCTTAGTGTAAAAGATACGGCTTCTATGGTTGGATACGCTGATACTTATCATTTCAGCAAAGTCTTCAAGAAGCATTTTGGTATTCCACCATCTGATTATAAGCGTACTTTCATCAATTGAAGGTGATTTTTCCATACAAAAAGACTGCAAATTGCAGTCTTTAAATCATTGCTTTTCTATATAATAATTACATACATTCAAAACTGCATATAAGATTTGACTTTAAAATTCATCCTGTTTTACTTAGATTGCTCTAAGTGTTTTTTGATTTACCTATCCATTTGCCTAGAACACTTACTTCTTA
>JBKEBP010000106.1:0-2628 GCA_047973235.1 Suipraeoptans sp.
ATAGACTTGACCGAATAAATTCAGCCATAAAAATACTATCTGATAAATCCGATATAGACTCCTATGTTGCAAATGACTATCAAAAATATTTCTGGGGAACGGAATACAAAGATCACGGAAACCCTATTCATGTAAAATTGCGTATAGCTAATGAAACTAGTAATATTCTAGAAAAGATAAAACAAGATACTGCATTACGTTTTCAAACAAGCTCCTTATATCAAGATGGTGAATTCTATTACTATGAAGATGATATTCTGGGTATGCAAGATTTCAGAAGATGGCTCAGAAGCTATGGAGCTTCGATAGCAGTCTTAGAACCTAATGAATTGATAGAAGAAATTGTAAGCAGCGCCAATCTTGCACTTGCGTATTATAAATTATTAAACAAATGATTCAACATAAGCGGCTCTATAATGAGCCGCCTAATTGCCTCCTAGTAAATATGTGTTCTTGAGTTACTTTGTTTTAAACTTATCAGATGTTATTCCAAGTAATAATATAAATTACATATATATTTCTTTCCACAGCTTCTTGCTTAACATAGTGTCATATTTTCAAAAGATTTCTCTTCTATTTATACTTCACTTTCCACAACAGCACACAATATTCTTCCATGCATCCTACCACATCATTCATCTCAATTTTTCCTGCCAAAGTTGCTAACTTCTTTTTGATCTTCGCAACTTTATTACTATAGAATTTTTCTTTCACATAATAAACTGATTCAACAAAGACTTCCTCCTCCGCTCCACTGTTTCTTCCAGGACGTTTTATATGCACATCCCCAAACTCAATATTTTTTTCTCCATCTCTATCCTCTTTTGTCAAAGTGACAAAGAAATCCTGATAAGAAAGTTCTTTGACTGTCATACTTCTTACTTTTTCTCCAAGAAATCCAAATTCTTTCATAAAAATATAGAATTCCAACTTGCTAAAGTCAGAAAAAAATTCATCTAATACTTTCTTAGTACAATCATCCACTCCCTGAGCAATTTTAGATTCCATTTCCATAGTATTATCCTGTAATCGTCCATCTGAATCTTCCATTTCATCAATAGATATGACACCATGATAGATATCCATTAGCGTGATAACCATCTTATATGAAATAGATTTTCCACTTAACTTTTCATACACCATCAGAGGACTAACTGTATCAAATCCAATCTCCTCATTTTTTGAGATTTCAATAATAGCATCGTTAATAATTCCAAGATTCCTAATTGCATTTACTGGAAGATTTCTCTCCTCGATCATCATTTCTCGCAGTGCCTCGTGTGATTTATGTTCTAAAAATGTAGAAATCGTATACTGTTTTTCCTTTTTGGCAAGATAACTGGCATTATTGAACTTATGAAAATCCTCATAAGTTTTCATAATCAATATTGCTTTAAAATCCTCTGCCTTATCATAATCCAAATTTGCTTTTCTCCTCTTAGCTTTCGCTATTATCTCAATCTCTGGCATAAGAATCTCCATGATATAACTTTCTAAATCACGCTTTTCATTCTCTGACAGTTCATCTTTAAGGCATCTTCCATCTGAAATCAATTTTCCATTTCTAATGGAATCCATCCATGTAGCTGCCTGTGTTAAATAAACCTCTTTACTCTGCACCTGTGTGTTAAATAAAAATTCTACTCGCATTCTTTTGTCCTCCTTACGAAAAAATAATTTTTCTCGGGAGGACAAAGCGATTGCAAAGCCCACAGATAATATGAAAGATTTCTTTGATAATAAAAAAAGCCTCTCCTCCCGGTTGCTAACCAGGAAGAAAAGCTTCATCCATCAATTCTATATTCAGTTGTTTTACCACAAAAAAAATAAAGGTGTGAAAACAGCCAGACTTCTCTGGTTATGTTTTCACGCCTCTTTAGGATCTAGTCCCGTATCGTGATGGCACTAATTCAGTTGTATGCTTCTTCAGAAAATGGTTAAATATTAAACTTACCATCCACAGCTCCTTCAAGCAATTTCTTTTCTGTGTAATTACGCAGGAATAATGCTCTTTTACATTTGCATTTGATGATAACATTCGTTAAAACTAAAGCATCATCATTTCCTGTAACTTGATAACTGGTATGTAAACTCTTCTTGCATCGTTTACAATAAAAATCGATCGTATCTTGCATGTGTTTGCACCTCCAAAAGATAGTATTTTCATCTCGTTTGAGGAAAAGGGATTATTGTCACCTCGCAAGTGTTACTATAACCGTTGATCCTGCGGTTATCGAAGCAGCGTTTCCGTAAGTGCCGAGACCGCACCGCTACTGCGCATTCTTCTTTGCTGATCACAAACGTTCGCCATAATCGAACATTTGTTCTATTACAATATATCATTTCAAGAATTTATTTGCAACACCAAAGTCGAATACGCATTGTCTTTTCCTATTTTTTATAATGAGTATCATGTAGAAAACAACATAAAAAAACCCAGAACAAATCAAAGTTAATTAATACTTAACTTTGACCTGCCCTGGCTAAATGGTGGCTTAAAGCCCCTATGCTCAAGTAGCAGTTATATTAACTCACAAACTTTCTTACTTTGGCTTTATATGCGGTTTTATTATCATAATCCCACAATACCATCTGATGACATCTTCCACATGAAAGGGAAACCATTCC
>JBKEBP010000114.1:0-3983 GCA_047973235.1 Suipraeoptans sp.
CGTTGCTGCATATGGATATGAACGGCTACACGCCGTTCACAAGAGATATATATGAAACTTTAACAAGCAAGCTTGTAGTTTCGATATTCAGCTCGATTCCTCTTCGTTACATCTCGCTGATGTCGACAATTATATAATCGTTAATATGGCCTACTATGCATATCCATACTCCGCGTTGCTACATATGGATATGAACGGCTACACGCCGTTTACAAGAGATATATATGAAACTTTAACAAGCAAGCTTGCAGTTTCGATATTCAGCTCGATTCCTCTTCGTTACATCTCGCTGATATCGACAATTATATAATCGTTAATATGACCTACTATGCATATCCATACTCCGCGTTGCTGCATATGGATATGAACGGCTACACGCCGTTCACAAGAGATATATATGAAACTTTAACAAGCAAGCTTGTACAGTCTCATATATATCTCTTGTACATAGTAGGGTTCAAATCATAGTAGTTACAGTGACTGGTTATATATTAGCACAAAAAACGCTTGCATAATAGTTCGAGTTTGCATATAATTACTTCTAGCGGGGTATGGCTCAGTTTGGTTAGAGCGCACGGCTGGGGGCCGTGAGGTCGCAGGTTCGAATCCTGTTACCCCGATAGTTAAACTACTTGTAAATAGGACGTTCGCAAACTAACGTGTGATATTTCGTGTGATACGATTTTATGAGTGTATTAAAATAGACACCATTCAGGTGCCTATTTTTTTACCATTTTTTTGTTAATTCTTTTCGATGAACTCCGTCATCATCTTGGTGATTTGGCTCGCTTGACTTACTCCGGCACGTTCACACGCATCTCGAAAGTCATCCGTTAGAGTCTTTTTTAGCTTATACGACTTGTTTATAAGTCCTGCTTTCTTTTGATATTTCTTAGTTGCCACTGTTTGTGGGTTTGGTTCATTTTTTTGCATCACTATTTCACCAACTTTCTTTCTTTGAGCTAAGTATAGCATATTATAGGGCATACCCCATGTCAACACATAATCTGAAATAAATCTAAAAAGCAGCAAGCAAGAATATGATCGATGTTAGTGTGATACGCGTGTCTAATACGTCGGTGTTTGGTACAATTTATCGACAAATCAACCGTGATTTCGGATAATACGAAGTATTAACGAGTGCGCAGCACGTCGAATATTTTTCTCTATGAAAGAAAGCAAATATAATATATAATATATTAAGACAAAAAGGAAAGGTGGTACAAATTATGCAGTACAGATTAGCAGAAGGAATGGCATTTCCAATTGCCGAGTTAACACTTGGTGCGGGTGAGGAAGTAAGAATTGAGAGAGGTGGTATGATATATCACTTTGGAGAAATTAAGCTGGAAGGTAAAATGAATAGTAATGGTGCAAGTGGTTTAGGTGGGGCATTAAAGGCAATAGGAAGATCCGTTGTTAGTGGTGAGAGTATGTTTATAACGACTTGCACAGGTCTGGCACCTAATGCAAAATAGGAATAGCCCCTGCGGTTCCCGGTAAAATCAAAGAACTGCAAGTGGGACAAGAACAGTGGAGAATTAATGATTCTGCATTTCTTGCTTGTGATGGAAGCGTAGGTTATGACTTAAAGAAACAATCATTTGGCAGAGCTATTTTTGGTGGAACAGGTGGGTTCTTTGTAATGGAAACAAAAGGTAGTGGAACAATGCTGCTCAATGCTTATGGTGATTTATTTGAAATCGTACTTGATGGCTCAAAGCCTTTTATCGCAGATAACACACATGTTGTTGCTTGGAGCAACACTCTTAGTTATGATCTGAAAATCGCTTCAGGAACATTTGGGTTTACTAGTGGTGAAGGAATAGTGAATGAATTTAGAGGAGTTGGTAGAGTTATACTTCAAAGTAGAAATGTCCAATCACTGGCAGAAATGGTTCAGCCATATATAGTGACAGGTAAATAGAAGGAAGTATTTTTATGAAGATAGGTTTTTTTGATTCCGGGATAGGTGGACTTTCCGTATTGCATTTAGCAATGAGGATGTTACCTACTCAAGAATTTGTGTACTATGCAGATGAAAAGCATGTACCCTATGGAACAAAAACTAAAGAAGAGGTTTTAAAGTATACCGATGAAGCTGTGAGTTTTATGATTTCCAAGGGTGTTGAGGCCATAGTAATAGCATGTAATACAGCAACTAGTGTTGCAATAAATGATATCAGAAAGAAATATAATATACCAATTATTGGTATGGAACCGGCTGTTAAAAAGGCAATAGAAAGTAATGCTGATAAGAAGGTTCTGGTTGTTGCAACACCTATAACAGTTAGTGGACAGAAGATGAAGGGATTAATTGAGAGAGTGGATAAGGACCATCGATCAGACCTATTGCCACTACCAAGGCTTGTTACATTCGCTGAAGAAGAGAAATTTGATTCTAAGGAAGTAGAGAAGTATTTGAAGGACAGCTTCGCAGAGTTAAACTTACAAGACTATAGCTCACTGGTACTTGGATGTACACATTTTATTTATTTTAAAGACTGCTTCAGAAAAGTTTTGCCTGACTCGGTAGAGCTTATAGATGGCAATCTGGGAACAGTGAACAGATTGAAATCAGAACTTGGGATAGTACCGAAAACTAGTAACACAAAAGCGAATGTAGAGTATTACTTCTCAGGGAAAAGGACAACCAAGGAACAAAATAACAGAATAGTTAAATATGATGAACAATTGGATAGATTATCATAGGGTAATAGTTTAAAGGACTTCAACAATGAAGTCCTTTATTTATTTTTAAAAGTGTTGACAATCCAAAGTAACGTTGTGTCCTTAGAAGGACTATACGCTAGAGGCGAAGTGGATACGCCTATAAGAATAAGAATTGCTTAGCAATCAAACTTCTTAAATGGGTCGATTAGACCCTAGAAGCCCCAACTTCAAGCGAATAAGTCTTATGACTTAGTAGCTAAGTGGTGGGTAGTTCACATTTGGAGTTAAGACCTTGGCTTAAGAGAAAAGAAGGCGCAAGTTAACCAGGCAAAACAAATCAAATACCACACACATGTCTGAGGATATCTTGTAGTTCGCTAATCAGTTCATTGGAACTCTTATTTAAATCCTTACATTTAAGCTCCAGCATATACTTTGTGGAGCTTACTATTATATCATTAATCATCTCTATATTATCTGCTGTTATTAAACTTTTCTCATCTATTAGCGGGTAAAGTATTTTTATGCTTCGCTCACTTAGATTATCACCGTAATACATGGTTTCAATCTCATTAGAAAAAATCTGACGTTCTGACGGAAAAAAATCATAATACTGGTTCAACAACTTCTTAAGATGCTGACTGCGTTTCCCGAAAAAGAAATTATAAAAGATATTAGGATTTTTAAATACAGTATTGAAATATAAGTCCCAAATAGATATAAAATTTGAAATTGGGTCTAAGTTTTTACGGCTTAATGCAGAAAGATCCTTTGCATAGCCCTGGAAATACTTAATTGATGCGAGCATAAGCAGCTCATCTAAATCCTTAAAATACAAATATATAGTAGAATTATGAAAACCGGCAGCATCTGCGATTTTTCGAACCGAGATTTGGCTCAAATCTTCGGAATCCATCATTCTCTGTGTAGTATTTATAAAGTGAATAGCATTTTTTGTCTTTTGATTTTCATCTAATTTCTTACTCATTTGTCCTCCTGCGAATAATAGATTATTCCATATAAACATGACATATGTAATCTTAGCACCATAGTATCATAACACAATATATTTGGTACTAAAAGATGGTATTTGCACAAGAAGATATCATTCATATAGATAATATCTATAAATGATTAAATAAAAATAGCAATAACACCAACAATATCTTGACAATAAGCGCGCTTATTTATATAACCTGTCTTTGGTATCAGACATTAAAAAATGGTGATAACTAAGTAAAAATCAAACGGCTGCCAATAGAACGGTAGTCGTTTTTAATGTGAAATATTTGCTATAGCTTGTTGTTGAA
>JBKEBP010000145.1:0-11844 GCA_047973235.1 Suipraeoptans sp.
TTGTTAATGCTGATGTAAATGGTGCACTTAATATCTTAAGTAAAAGTAACGTTGTGTCCTTAGAAGGGCTATACGCTAGAGGCGAAGTGGATACGCCTATAAGAATAAGAATTGCTTAGCAGTTAAACTTCTTAAATGGGTCGATTAGACCCTAGAAGCCCCGACTTCAAGCGAATAAGTCTTATGACTTAGTAGCTAAGTGGTGGGTAGTTCACAAACAACGTATGGAATAACAAGTTCACTTTCGTATTCGATTGATTTCTTATTTGTCATTTTTATCGCATTTGTTACATTTGCAGCTCGTTCATCTTTGAGATTAAATGCTTTAATAACACTAATCCCTTGTGTGTATTCCAGAATGGAGGATACAAGGCGTGATTGATGTTCTTGACGAGCACTAGAATGATGCTTATTTATCAAGTGCATCCATGCCTAATTCTTCTATGAAAGGCAAATCGACAGTTAGCACGGAAGTAATATTACCTAAATTACCCTCGCTGAAATATCCCATTGAAAGAAAGACGCAAAAGAAGTTATTTTGTAATGCAGGATGCTGATTATCAGTTATATACAGATAGCGTAAACAAAGAGTTAGTACTTAGCAAAATGGTTACTGATGAGTTAAGAGCTAGAGCAAATAAGGTGCTAGATTTGTTAGGACTTAATAAACTAAAAGGTCGACATCCTGCATCACTTTCAGGAGGAGAGAAACAACGTTTAAGTCTCGCGTGCGCTTATTGTGCGGATGTTGATGTCGTTGTGCTTGATGAACCAACTAGTGGACTGGATTATATGAATATCATTCGTGTTGCCAAGTATATACAATTACTTTGTGAAGAGGGAAAAATGGTTATCATCATTACACATGATAATATCCTTATTGGTGCGATACAGGATAAGCAATGATTGACAACTAAACGATGCGTTGGTTGTATTTCTATTCACATATCATTATAATTATGTGAGGAGGTGATCGGAATGGTAAATTCTCAGATTGGCAATTTGATTTTTAAGCTGCGTTTGGAGAAACAAATGACACAACGCCAACTTGCCGAAAAACTTGGTATAACTGAACAAGCAGTATCTAAATGGGAAAGAGGACTGGGGAGTCCCGACATATCGCTTTTATCCGATCTTTCACAAATTTTAGGTGTCAATATAGACAAGATGTTGGCTGGTGATTTACAACCTAATGATATTGATGGAGGGAATATGAAAAGAATCAAGTTTTATGTATGTCCGGAGTGTGGAGGTGTACTAACGTCTACAGGAGAAGCTGAAATATCCTGTTGTGGCAGAAAGCTCAATAGGTTAATTGCGAAAACAGCAGACGAAGAGCATAGGCTTGTTGTGGATAAGGTCGAAAATGATTACTATATAACATGTTCACATGAAATGACTAAAAATCACTATATTAGTTTCATTGCGTATGTGACAATAGATAAACTACTCTTAACTAAGCTTTATCCCGAACAGAATGCAGAAATTCGCATACCACAAATACATGGAGGCAAGATTTACTATTACTGTACACAACATGGGTTAATGGAGACTGGTGTATAGAAAACAATTATCAAGTACGAGGTTTAGCTGATTTGCTATAAATCTCGTACTTTTTTTGAGCATTTTTTCATTGACCAAACTACGCGAATAGTATAAACTACAAATGCAGACAAGACATGAAGGAGATAATTATGCTCGATATTAAAGTGAATAAATGGATAAAAAAGGAGGCATGTGCTTCAGAAAAAATGCTCAGAACTGTAAGAAAGCGTAATAACAGGCGGACATGTTCTGTTATATTGCTGATTTTCGCAATATTTATTGTTTTAGGAATAGCTGCAGGGGTATATCAGAATGTTTTTATCTTTATATATTTCACCGTAAGCTTAATTACATTAATTTCTATTGTGACATTCTTACATTATAGAGAGAACAGGAGTATATGTATTGACTCTATAGAAAAGGCATATAGGAGTGGAGCAATGAGAGAGTTTGAAACTGACTCCGTCAAAAAAATAAAATTATTTTGTAACCAAATGGATCAAGGAAGATATAAGTCATTTGAATATGAACAAAACCAGTTGCCTTTTTTAGCAAAGGTTATAATTGGACCGGACTATATGGTTTACCGTAATCATGTGACTTCGACATTTACTAGATGTGCCATAATCAGCACAATATACATGAGTGATTATGATGCTAAAGTCTCGTATATAAAAAGTGGCCAGCGATTAAGAAAAGAGATAATCGCCGGCACTGAACTAATTATAAAAAATAAAAATAATAAAAACATAGGTAAAATGTATTTTGATAACAAGACTCAAGCAAAATCAGTTATTGCTCTTCTTAATAAGTATTGTCCTCATGTTGAAGTTAATATGTAACTGCTATAAGTATTTGTATATATTACGCAATACGAAATAAGAAGCTGGTATAACCGGAGGTTCTCCGTTTAAGTCAGGTATTATAAAATGTTCTATTTCCTGATCATCAAATGTTCTTATGGCTGTGACAGATGAAAACATTGCAGTACGTTGCGGACCGATTTCCTTGTGGAATGGTGTATACGATACTCTGAATGTTTTTTGCGTTTCAGGGTCTCGTATTTCGTCAACCAGTTCTAATAATTCATCACTAATATAACAAGTTGTTCCATCAACATAGAAGTAATCACTGTCTCTGGTATTAGTAATTTCGAGTTCAAAAGCATTAGATGAGAATTCACGATTTTCGTCGTCTTCAACACAGTAAACTGACAAACTGGGCTCAGTGTGTGTAGGCGATGAATTACTTATAATTACAACTGACAATAGAGCAAAAAATGAAAAAGCAATGGTACTGACCGCAATATAAGGTTTCTTAAACTTATATTTTGCTAAAGTAGAAATACGGTGTTTCAGTCCCTTAGCAGATGAAAACTTTAAAGATGCCATAGCGAGTGCTTTTTCGCCAACTGCTTCTTTAAGAATCATTTGTCCGTACTCAGATTTTAATACCTGTGATGTATTTAGTACTTTTGAGTCACATAATATTTCTCTATCTGAAAGAAGAAATGGTAAGGCAATATGTATTAACGGGTTGTACCACATGATACATCGAAGTATTTGACAGAAACCTCTTATTACCAAGTCTCCCTGTTTAATATGTGTAAGCTCATGTATTAGAACCATGTATAACTCTTGCTCGGAATATTTACTTTCCCAATTGTATGGAAGATAAACCTTAGGCCTTATAATTCCGTGTACAAAAGGAGAGGTATCAAAACGTATTTGTCTTATTTCGATTTTTTGAATAAGCTGTACATTCTTTTTAGCCCTTTCCATTACGTGTAATTCACTAGGGCAAGGGGTACTGGCTTTCATAACTCGCCTTATTTTTCTAGTACCGATTCTAATGAATATTGCTGTGATAATAGTACCGATGAAAAAGATATACTTTGAGCGGAGTCCTATTATAAGCAAAATTAATTCCAAGAAATATTCGTCCAGCAAAGTAAAGTTATAGCAAAAGAATGATGCCAAAGGAATCAACCATAGACAGTTTAACAACTGAATGTTCCGTGCTGCGGGTTTACGTAGTAATAAGACCAATATTAATGAAACACTGAGAGCAATAGTTATATGAAAAAATCTATACGTCAGTGTTTCAAAGATTGTTGTTAGTATGTGTATATATATTTCGTACATATTTATCCCTTTTCAAGCGCTGATAAAAGCTCAGCTAAATCGTTTTTATCTAGGTCTCCACGCTTTGCAAGCGTAAGTAAGAGGTTATGCGGATTGCCCTCCAAATAGGAGCTTACAAAATGTTCGCTCTCATTTGTTCGCATTTCATCCTCTGAGAAAACCGAAAAATAAAGACACTTCACTGTTTTTCCAATTAGTTTAAAATCTACAATATCCTTTTCAATAAGTCGCTTTAGATAAGTTCTTATAGTGGTACTTTTTAGATCCTTGATTTTTTGATACTCTTCAACTATTACGGATGATGGTATCGGTTCATCATGTTTCCATAGAATCTCAAGTACTTGCCACTCACCTTCCGGTATAGATTTGTATTTTTCGTTCATAGACGTAGCCCTCCACGTATAAAACACTACAAATGTAGTAACAAATACATTGTACTATATGAAATGATATGAAACAAGAGACAAGTCAGATATTCCAATCATTTTAGCATTCTAATACGTTATATATACTCTAACTTTGACAACAAGTGAGATTACATATAGAATGGATTTCAAAGATGTGAACATTTTTACATTACAAAAAAACTGAAACGGCAACGAATGAGAATAGGAAGTATAGAGGGAAGTAGAATGAGTAAAATATTAGTAGTACTACCAATTAGTGAAGAACATAAAAAACAATTAATAGCAGCTGCACCAAAGGCAGAATTTGTATTCACAAATGGGCAAGAAGTGACAAGAGACGAGGTACAAGAGGCAGAAGTGATAGTAGGGGCAGTCAACCCTAAGTATATAGCAAAATCAAGTAAGCTCAAACTATTACAATTGCAATCTGCAGGCATAGATATGTTTATGGGAGAAGGAATATTAGCTGAAAACACTACACTGGCAAATGCAACAGGAGCGTACGGTCAAGCGGTTGCTGAGCACATGTTTGCAATGATGTTTGCAATACAAAAAAAGCTGACATTATATAGAGATGCACAGTATAGTGGAAAGTGGGAGGATCTGGGAAGTGTGACTTCACTTTCCGGGAAAACAGTATTAATAGTAGGACTGGGTGATATCGGAAGGTATTTTGCAAGCCTTATTAAACCATTTGATACGAATATAATAGGTGTTAAACGACGTGTCGAAAATGATAATAAAGAAGTGAATAGAATAATTCAAACGAAAGAAATATATGAGGTTTTGCCGGAAGTTGATGTGGTAGTCTCATTTTTGCCTGGGATACCTGAGACAACGAATATATATAACGAAAAATTCTTTAAGACAATGAAAAAGACTTCAATATTTCTTAATGGTGGAAGAGGAAGTGCAGTCGATCAAGATGCACTATTAAGTGCGTTGAGAAATGGAGAAATTTTTGGAGCCGGATTAGATGTTACAAATCCGGAACCCCTTCCTAGCAATCATCCACTTTGGAAGGAAGAAAAAGTATTTATCACGCCACATATATCAGGTCAATATCATTTACAGGAAACACTTGATAAGATTGTAAATATTGCAACAAAAAATATAAGCAATTTATATAGTGGTAAGTCGTTTATTAATGTGATGGATGTGAAGACGGGACTGCCAAAGTAGATAATTGCAAACTACTTATTTGAATGATAATAGATAGTATGTGTGCAAATTGTATTATATAGGAGGGATACCAATTGTCAAAAATTGCAGTTTTCTTACCAAGACAATTTATGCTGGAACAAGCCGAGAGTGTGATTAAAGAAGACGGTTATAATATAGATATAGTGAAAGTTGTTACGACTTTAAATGCTGTTAGCGAAGCTAGAGCAGCTGTAGAAAGTGGGGTAAGTATTGTCGTTGCTAGGGGTGGACAGGCGACATATATTAAGGAACATATGAGTGTTCCATTAGTAGAAATAAAGCTTACGGGTCAAGAACTTGGTCTGTTAATCAAAAAGGCTAAGTCACTTGTTAGTAAAAAAACACCTCTAATAGCTATAATCGGATTTAAGAATATGTATAGCGATACTACGTATTATGATGAATTATATGACATTAAGCTTAAGAAGTACTTTATTGATACTATGGAAGAGGCGGATGGAGCTATTAAACAAGCAGTAGAAGATGGCGCTGATGCCATTTTAGGCGGAGATGTAACATGTGAACTAGCTAACAAATACAATATTCCAAGTGTTTTCTTTGATTCTACGAAAGAGTCAATTAGAATTGCACTCGAGACAGCAACTAAGATGCAATATGCAGTTGAAAATGAGAAAAACCATATAGCTCAGTTTGAAACAGTACTTGATACATCTGCAAATGGAATTATTAAAATTAACAAAGAATGTATTGTAACAAACGTAAATAGAACACTTGAGGATTTGGCAAGAATTACAAGTGTTGATTATAAAAACAGAAAGTTAGTTGAGCTGCTTCCGGAGCTAAATATGGAAAAAATTTCGCTAATATTAAGTGGAAATAGGGATATTTACACAACTTCTTCTAAAATAAACCGTACAAATATTATGGTTACTGTGGTTCCAATTATTGCGGATACTCAAATTAAAGGTGCTATTTTAAACTGTTATAAAGTGACAACAAAAGAAGGCAAAGAAGTAGAAAAATATAAAGAAAAGCATATGTTGGGATATTATGCTAAACAGCACTTTTCAGGCTTCAAGCGTTTATCAAATGAAATGAAAGAAACTATTGAAAGAGCCAAAATTTTCGCTCTTTCATCTATGCCAATACTACTCATAGCAGAAGAGGG
Source organism: Suipraeoptans sp. (assembly GCA_047973235.1). Taxonomy (GTDB): domain Bacteria; phylum Bacillota; class Clostridia; order Lachnospirales; family Lachnospiraceae; genus Aequitasia. The sequence goes on from JBKEBP010000145.1 coordinate 6,429, forward strand.
CACAGAAAAGGAAAGGCTAGCACAAGCCATTCATAATGGAAGCTCTTTTAAAGGTGGTCCATTTACAATGATAAACTGTGGTAGTATAGCAAATGAAAATCAGGAAGATGTAGTTTTTGGAGAAAATGGATTATTGTCCAAGAGCAATTATGGTACGATTCTAATCAATGAGATAGATAGACTTAGCAATGAAAGTCAGAATAAACTATATAGAACTATCAGTGAAGATAATAATTATGAGATTCGCATTATAGTGTCAACGCAGTTTAATTTAAAAGCATTGGTTAAAAGTGGCATGTTTAGAAAAGATTTGTTTTTTCTTCTTAACAGCCTAGTGATTAATATACCACCGCTTGGAAAAAGACCATCAGATATAGAAAAATACATAAATGAAAATAAGAAAAGTTTCACTGATAAATACACTCGTTATATTAAAATATCTGAAGAGGCGATGAAACTTCTAAAGGAGTATATATGGCCGGGTAATTTAATTCAACTTGAAGCATTTCTGGAAAGACTGTTCTTAACTACACCCAGCAAGACAATCCAAGGTGTATTTGTCAAGGAATTGTTGGATGAGTTATATCCAAATACTGAGGTCATAGACGATGAAGAAAAGGTCGTTGTATATAAGCATCCTGAGGCAAAGAAAATAGATGATCTTTTGGTAAAACACAATGGCAACAAAGGGAGAGTCGCCAAAGAGCTGGGAATCAGTACGACAACGCTCTGGCGACATATTAAGAAATATAACATTTGAAAATTATTTGCATATAGATTCAGTCCAATATTCAGTAGCCAAAGCAATAAAGTCTTTGGCTGCTTTACTTATATAACGGTTTCTTTTATTTGCAACTACATTATTCCAACTTGGATTTTCGTTTAAAGAGAAATACCGAATGTTTTTATTGTGTATATTAGCATAGTATGCCGGTACGAATCCGCAGCACATTTCATTTTCAACCATTACGCATACGGTCTTCATATCTAATGTTTCAAATAGGACTTCAGGTTTAAAACCTGCACTCTGCAGACATTTGTCAGTTAAATGTCGGATTGTAGAAGATGAGTCAGTAAGCACAAAGGGTTCCTCTTTGAGTAAAGATAAGTCAATAGTGGGGAGGCAACCCTTTATTTTTTTATAGTTCTTAGCAACAGGGTGACGTTTTGGAACTGCGAAATATATTTCTTCCCGGCAAAGGACAGTATATTTAAGGGATTCTTTTTTTTGAACCTCGGATAGTGTAAGAAACCCTAAATCAAGTGAACCGTTTTCCAGCAACTTGTTTTGTTCGTGAACATTTAACTCATAGGGAGTTATCGATATACCGGTATGCTCTCGGTGAAATTTAGGATAAACATAAGCAAACATATTTATTCCACGACCGGGAGTTAGCCCAATAGATAGAGAGCCTTTTTGTATATTTTCAGTCTCATACATTCGACAATAGGTATCCTTTTTAAGGGATAGCATATTTCTAGCAGAGTCTACGTATATTTTACCGACATCGGTTAAATAACATTTGTTATGTGTTCTGATAAAGAGTGTAAGACCCAGCTCTTTTTCCAGCTTTAAAAGTTGTTGATTTAGAGCGGATTGAGTGACAAATAGTTTGTCCGCGGCTTTGGTAATATTACCTTCATCAGCAATGGTTACGATGTATTCAAGCAGTTTTAACTCCATACATGTGCACCTCCATAGTTTTGTTAAGTCTATTTTAAAGGAAGAAAAAAATAAACACAATAGAAAAATTAGAAAAACTTAGAGATATATTAATATTACTAAGTATACATAAGAGATGCTTACACTTATACTGTAGTCATCATACAGAAAGGACATGGTACAAATGAAAGAATTATCTAAGTTACTGGTAAAAGTACAAGATGATGATAATGTAGCGATTGCAGTTAAGCCTCTTCGAAAGGGACTTGATATGGGTTCAGGGATTATCACGAATGAGGATATACCACAAGCACACAAAGTTGCACTTTCCGACATTGATGTTGGGATGCCGATAAAACGCTATGGGGTGATACTAGGCTATGCAATAGACGATATCAAAAAAGGGGACTGGATTAATGAACATATGCTTAGGCTCCCGACGCCACCACTGGTAGACAATATGGAATATGGCATTAACTTAAATTTTAATTTACCACAAGCACCTAGGACAACATTTGAAGGTTATGTTAATCCTAATGGAGGTTATGCAGGAACTAGAAACATACTAGCAATTCACACAACAGTTCAATGCGTAACAGGAGTTTTAAATGTAGCTGTAAAGAAAATGAAAGAGGAATTACTAACTAAATATCCAAATGTGGATGATATTGTTGCGATTAATCATGCTTACGGTTGTGGTGTAGCTATAAATGCAAGAGAAGCGGAGATACCTATAAGATCACTCAGAAGCCTTGTATATAATCCTAATTTTGGTGGTGAAGTTATGGTTGTGGCACTTGGTTGCGAGAAGTTAACTGTAGATATGTTGATAGATGACAAGTATAACAATCCGGAAAATGTAGTATTACTACAAGAATTAAAGGGATTTGAAGCCATGATAAGTGCTATTGAAAATATGGCGAATAAGAAGCTTTGTAGATTAAATGAAAGAAAAAGAGAAACAATGCCGCTTAGTAAACTGTTAATAGGAATGCAGTGCGGTGGAAGTGATGCTTTCTCAGGAGTTAGTGCAAATCCATCGGCGGGATATGCTTCTGATATGCTTGTACAAGCGGGTGCGACTGTTATGTTTTCAGAAGTAACAGAGGTAAGGGATGGTGTAGAGTTTATAGCAAATAGATGTATAAATAAAGAAGTAAGGGACAAATTGGCAGATGAAATGAAATGGTATGACAGGTATCTTGAAGAGGGTGACGTAGATAGAAGTGCAAATCCTACTCCCGGTAACAAAAAGGGCGGGCTGTGTAATATAGTAGAAAAGGCAATGGGATCAATAGCTAAATCAGGAACATCGCCAATAGTAGAAGTATTATCGCCGGGAGAGAGACCAACAAAGAAAGGCTTAATATATGCAGCAACACCTGCAAGTGATATTGTTTGCGGCCCATCACAGCTTTGTTCAGGAATAACACTTCAAGTGTTTATGACAGGCAGAGGTACGCCGTACGGATTAGCTGCAGTCCCGGTTATAAAGGTCTGTTCAAGGAATGAAATGAAAAACATGTGGTCGGATTTGATAGATGTTAATGCGGGACCAATTACGACAGGTGATGCTGCAATTAAAGATATTGGTATGGAATTATTCACTAAAATAATTGATGTGGCAAGTGGAAACGAAAAGTCTTATGCTGAAAAATATAAACTTCACAATGATTTATGCATATTTAATCCTGCACCAATCACATAAAGTGAAAAGAAAATGAAATGATATCATTAAAATGTGAAATATTATATTTCAATTAATGAAAGAATGGTACGAATGCTATTCTATGAATGAAATAATTGGTTGATTTGCGAATTGTTTTTTATTCAATACAAAATATAATGTAATCATAATACAAATTCGTAAGAACAAGGAGGAAATTATGAGGACACCAATTGTTGAAAAGATGGAAGTTTTACCGGTGGCGGGAAGAGATCACATGGAACTAAATCTAAGTGGAGCACATGCACCATTTTTCACAAGAAATGTAGTTATATTAACAGATAATAATGGGAATACAGGAGTTGGAGAAGTTCCGGGCGGTGAGAAAATAACTAAGGGGCTTGAGAAAATCAAAAGTATTGTAGAAGGAAGCAATGTTGGAGAATATAAGAACACCTTACTTAGGATCCATAGTGCACTTGAAGATGAAGGAGATGTGAGAGGAAATCAAACATTTGACCTAAGAACAGGAGTCCATGTAGTTACTGCAATAGAAGCACCACTACTTGACTTACTTGGAAAGCACTTAGGAGTCCCTGTAGCGTCACTTCTAGGTGACGGAATGGTTAGAGACAAGGTACTTATGCTGGGATACCTATTTTATGTAGGTGATAGAACGAAGACAGACCTTGAATATACATCACAGCCGGATTCAGATTGTGAATGGTATAGACTTAGAAGCGAGGAAGCACTTACACCTGAAAAGATAGTGGCACTTGCAAAAGCTTCGAAAGCAAAATACGGATTCAATGATTTCAAGTTGAAAGGTGGAGTTTTAGAAGGTAAGGAAGAAGTAAAAGCAATAAAAGCACTTAAAGAGGCGTTTCCTGAGGCGAGAATAACACTCGATCCTAATGGTGCATGGCTCCTAAAAGATGCAATCGAAATAGTAAAGGATATGAATGGTATTTTAACCTATTGTGAAGATCCTTGTGGACCGGAAGGTAGATTTTCGGGAAGAGAAGTTATGTCAGAGTTCAGAAAAGCTACAGGGCTTCCAACGGCAACCAATATGATTGCCACCGACTGGAGAGAAATGGCACATACAATAGCGTTGCAGTCAGTTGATATTCCACTGGCAGACTCACATTTTTGGACAATGTCAGGATCAGTAAGAGTGGGGCAGATGTGCAATGACTTTGGATTAACATGGGGTTCACATTCAAATAATCATTTTGACATTTCTTTAGCTATGTTTTCGCATACAGCAGCTGCGGTACCGGGCAAAGTTAATGCTATAGATACTCACTGGATATGGCAGGAGGGTATAGAAAGATTAACGATAGAACCACTTCAGATAGTTGATGGCTACGTAGAAATTCCAAAGAAAGCCGGACTTGGAATAGAGGTTGATAGAGCACAAGTGGAAAAAGCCCACGAATTATATAAGGAAAAATGCTTAGGTGGACGAGATGATGCACTGGGGATGCAATACTTAGTTAAAGACTGGAAATTTGATTCTAAGAAACCATGTCTTTGCAGATAAAAGGCTGCGAGCGAATTATAATTATAAATGAGGAAAAGGAAAAGGATAAGGAGAGAATATTATGAGCGAATCAACAAGAATGTTACTTGGTCTAGCAATTGGAATAATTGTGATGATAGTGTTGGTTATGAAAACCAAGGTGCATACTTTTATAGCATTGCTGCTTGCAGCTGTTATTACGGGGTTAATTGGTGGAATGTCACCGGTTGATATTACATTAGCTGATGGAAGTACACAAGCTGGTTTATTGACGGCTATTAAGGACGGATTTGGAAATACACTAAAAAGCACCGGTATAATTATCGGGCTGGGTGTAATGATGGGTGGAATATTAGAAAAATCCGGAGCAGCTGAGAAGCTCGCATATACATTTATAAAAGCGGTTGGGAAGAAGAAAGAAGAGTGGGCACTTGCAATAACAGAGTCTGTGAAAGAATTTCTGTAAATTAAGAATAATAAGGTCTTCTATGATAAAATAAAATCATAGGAGGCCTATTATTATGGCAAGAAGAGAAAAGAAACCTGTACACAAAGTCGAAAT
>JBKEBP010000189.1:0-14060 GCA_047973235.1 Suipraeoptans sp.
TCGGGAGATATTGTAGTTGTTACAGCAGGCATTCCATCTACAAGTGCCAGAATACAAGAAGAAGGTATGAGCAATACAATGAGAATTGTGGTTGCACAGTAAAAAGAATTTATACTGTAAAGCTTTTATAAACAACGGGACTTAAGTAAAATTAAGTCCTTTTTTGTGTAAATTAAGTGCAAAGTGTTGACATGACATATAATATTGTTTATAGTATTCCTAGTAGGTACTACTTAAAATACTTTAAGGGGGAATAACAATGGATAGTGTTACATTCATAGAACATCTAATAGGGTTTTCGCTTACAAGACAAGAGGCAGCGATTTACCAATGCCTTTTAGCTGAGGGAAAAACTACAGGATATGAAGTCGCAAAGCAATTAGGGATATCAAGATCTAATGCATATAATGCCTTGGCAAGCCTAACGGAAAAGGGTGGAGCTTACATGGTTGAAGAAGGCACTACTAAGAAGTATCTTCCTGTTTCGATTGATGAGTTTTGTAAAAATCATATAAGGAAGCTTGAGTTTTCACGCAAATGGCTGGTGAAGAATGCACCAAGTGAAAAGGTGGAGTCTGAAGGTTATATTACTATTGAGGGAACAAATAATATCCTAAATAAATTAAAAAACATGATGTCTGATGCAAAAGAAAGAATATATATTTCTTGCACAAGGAATTATTTATTACATTTCGTCAGAGAATTACAGGATTTAAAAGATAGAAATATTAAAGTTATTATTGTCACGGATCATCCTGTTCAAATGGACGGATTTAAGATTTATTTTGGCGAAAACAGAGGCGATAGTATCGGACTAATTATCGATTCAAAATATGTTATTACCGGAGAGTTTGGTGAAGAAAGTGAAAATACATGTTTATTTTCAGGGCAAAAGTTCTTCGTAGATTTATATAAGAAAGCATTAGGAAACGAAATAAAATTACTAGCTATGAAAGAAGGAAATGAAACCAATGAGTAAGAGACCCTTTGTAACGAAAGAACAAGTAGAAGAAATTGTTAAAACTTATCCGACACCTTTTCATATATATGATGAAAAAGGAATTAGAAACAATATGGAAGCGCTAAGAGATGCATTTTCATGGAACAAGGGATTCAAGGAGTATTTTGCTGTAAAAGCAACGCCAAACCCTTACCTAATAAATATTCTCCGCGAATACAATTGCGGATGTGATTGCTCGTCTTATTCGGAGCTAATGCTTTCGGAAGCTATAGGTGCTACCGGGGGTGATATCATGTTTTCATCAAATGATACACCAAAAGAAGAGTATGTATACGCCAATGAACTAGGTGCAATTATTAATTTGGATGATATATCACATATTGATTTTTTGGAAGACGCTATTGGTAAAATCCCTGAGACAATAAGTTGTCGATTTAATCCGGGGGGATTATTTAAAATAAGCAATAATATAATGGATAACCCCGGTGATGCTAAATACGGAATGACGCCAAAGCAAATTAGAGAAGCGTATAAAATCCTAAAGTCAAAAGGAGCAAAGCATTTTGGTATGCACGCATTTCTTGCATCTAATACAGTTACTAATGAGTATTATCCAACTCTTGCAAAGGTTTTATTTGAAGAGGCTGTTAGTATTCAAAAAGAGGCGGGAATAAGCCTTAAATTTATAAATCTTTCCGGTGGAATAGGTATACCATATAAACCTGACCAAAAACCGAATGATATAAAGGCAATTGGTGAAGGTGTTAGAAAAGTTTTTGAGGAAGTATTAGTTCCTGCAGGGATGGGCGATGTTGAAATATATACGGAACTTGGTCGTTTTATGATGGGACCTTATGGTGAGTTGGTTGTTAAAGCTATTCATGAGAAGAACACTTATAAGGACTATATCGGTGTGGATGCATGTGCTGTTGACCTTATGCGCCCTGCAATGTATGGAGCGTATCATCATATTACTGTTCTTGGAAAAGAAAATGATACATCAACGAACACCTACGATATAACGGGTTCACTTTGTGAAAATAACGATAAGTTTGCAATAGACAGGGAGCTTCCGAAGATAAATGCAGGAGATTATTTGGTAATACACGACACGGGTGCTCATGGCTATGCAATGGGATATAACTATAATGGTAAGTTAAAGCATGCAGAGCTTTTATTGCAAGAGGATGGCAGAGTTAGGCTTATCAGAAGAGCCGAAAAACCGGCAGACTACTTTAAAACTTTTGATTTTGATCCATTTTATAGTGAACTTGAAAAAACCGGCAAAATGTAAAATGTTGTTGTAATTAATGATTTGAAACAGACAAAACACTTGTCAATGCTAAAACAATATGATAGAATTAGTTTCGGTTGAAAAACCGAAGCCACGCGGATGTGGCGGAATGGCAGACGCACAAGACTCAAAATCTTGCGAGGGTAAACTCGTGTGGGTTCAAGTCCCACCATCCGCATTTTAGAAAGAGAGCAATTGCTCTCTTTCTTTTTTTGACTGTTTATTATATACTAGAAGTTGCGTAAGTGCTCATAGCAGACACGATACGAGGAGGTAAATGATGAGTGAAAAAATTCTTTTAATAGATGGACATAGCATTTTGAATAGAGCCTTTTTTGGAATTCCGACTCTAACTAATTCTGAAGGATTACATACGAATGCAGTTTATGTATTTTTGAATATTCTTTTTAAGGTTATTGATGAAGAAAAACCTGACTATTTAACTGTGGCATTTGATGTTTCAGCACCTACATTTCGTCATGAAATGTATAAGGAATATAAGGGGACCAGAAAGCCTATGGCCGACGAGCTTAGGGAACAGGTTCCTGTTATTAAGGAAGTATTGGCTTCCATGGGTGTTACAGTAGTAGAAAAGGCAGGACTAGAGGCAGATGATATTCTTGGAACCCTATCTGTAAGATGCGAGCTTAAGGAAGTTGAAACTGTAATATTATCAGGTGATAAAGATTTACTTCAACTTGCCACTGATAAGGTTAAAATAAAAATCCCCAAGACCAGTAAAGGCAAGACAGAAGTGTTCGATTATTATGCGAAAGACGTGGTTGAAACATATAAGGTAACACCTAAAGAATTTATAGATGTTAAAGCATTGATGGGCGATACTTCTGATAATATTCCGGGAGTACCAAGCATAGGAGAGAAAACCGCAACAAATATAATAGTCCAATATAAGGATATTGAAAATGCATATAAACATGTAGATGAATTGAAACCACCAAGAGCCGGCAAGGCGCTGGGAGAGTTTATGGATCAGGCTAGACTGAGTAAAGAGTTGGCAACTATTAATGTGGCGGCTGAATTTCCATTCGATTTAGACGAAGCCAGACTTTCCAATCTATATACTAAAGAGGCGCATGATTGGTTTGTACGATTACAATTTAAGAATTTAATGTCACGTTTTGATCTGGAACCGGAGAAGCATGATATTGAAGATAACTTTTTTGTATATCGTGGTGTTGATGAACTTACCGGGATTGTAGACGAGGTAAAAAAGTCGCATGATATTGGGATATCAATTGTTAAAGATGTAGGCATTGGTATGTGTGTGTCAAAGAAGAAGGTATATGCGTTTGTAGCGGAAAATGCTATGGAATACGAGTTAATCAGACATAATATAGAAGAGCTTGTTAATTCCGGCAGTAGTATAAGCCTCTTTAATATAAAGGAAATAAGAAAAGATATTGAGATTAAAGACAGTAATAAAGTGTTTGATAACATTATTGCGGCATACTTGTTAAATCCGCTAAAGAATGATTATACATTTGTTGATGTAGCAGGGGAACAACTGGGTATAATGATTGATGATAAGTGTGAGATTGAAAAAAGACTTTGTTTTGAAGCCTACACATCATACAAAGTCAAAGACATACTCGCAGAAAAACTAAAAGAACAGAACATGCTTAAACTTTTCACGGATATAGAAATGCCGCTTAGCTTTACACTTGATAATATGGAAAAGGAAGGTGTGCGTGTTGATGCACAATCACTTAAAGAGTTTGGAAATGAATTGGGTGAAAAAATAAAGACTGTTGAAAAGAACATATATGAAGATACAGGTGAAGAGTTTAATATAAATTCTCCAAAGCAACTAGGAGTTATTTTGTTTGAAAAGCTTGAGCTGCCTCATGGTAAAAAGACTAAAAGCGGTTATTCAACTGCTGCCGGTGTGCTTGAAAAGCTGGCTCCGGACTACCCGGTAGTAAATAAAATATTGGAATACAGACAACTTTCTAAGCTCAAATCTACCTACGCTGATGGGCTTGCCAACTTCATATCTGATGACGGCAGAATACATGGTAAATTCAATCAGACAATTACAGCGACAGGCAGAATAAGCAGTACGGATCCTAATCTGCAAAATATTCCTATTCGTATGGAGCTTGGCAGACAAATAAGAAAAGTTTTTATTCCTGATGCGGATTATGTATTCCTGGATGCTGACTATTCACAGATAGAACTTAGAGTCCTGGCGCACTATTCCGGCGATGAACATTTGATAAATGCATATAAAGAGCAAAAAGATATACATGCGATAACGGCATCTCAAGTTTTCCACGTACCATTCGATGAAGTGACACCACTTCTTAGAAGAAATGCGAAGGCAGTAAATTTTGGGATTGTATATGGTATAAGTTCTTTTGGTCTTAGTGAGGATTTAAGCATAACCAGAAAAGAAGCGTCGGAATATATTGAAAATTACTTTAAAACATATCCCGGAATAAAAAAATTCCTGGATAAACAAGTGGCGGATGCAAAGGAAACCGGATATGTTACGACATTATATAATCGTAGGAGACCGGTACCTGAATTGTCATCAAGCAATTTTATGCAAAGATCATTTGGTGAAAGAGTAGCTATGAATGCACCTATACAGGGAAGTGCTGCTGATATCATGAAGATTGCAATGATAAAAGTTGATGATGAAATAAGAAACAGGAAATTAAAATCCAGACTGGTTTTGCAAGTGCATGATGAATTGCTTATAGAAACTCATAAGGATGAAGTTGAAGAAGTAAAGAATATTTTAATAAAAAACATGCAAAATGCCGTAACTTTAAAAGTTCCTCTTGAAATCGACATCCATAAAGGGGATAATTGGTACGAGGCTAAATAGTAGGAGGTGCATTATGAAAATCATAGGTATAACAGGAGGAATTGGCTCCGGGAAATCACAAATTCTTGAATATTTACATGATGAATATGGTGCAACCATATGCAGGGCTGATGATATAAGTAAGAAATTGCAAAAGAAAAATCAGGAATGCTATCAGGAAATTGTAGATACCTTTGGTGAGGAAATCCTTGGTACGAATAAAGAAATTGATAGAAATGCCTTATCTTCAATAGTCTTTAGTGATGAAAATAAACTTAATGTGTTGAATAATATTATGCATCCGGCAGTAAAAGACAAGGTTAGAGATATTATTCGTAAAGAGAAAAAGAAAAACACAAACTTCTTTTTTCTTGAAGCGGCACTTCTGATAGAAGATCATTATGAGGAAATATGTGATGAGCTATGGTATATCTATGCTGTTGATGAGGTTCGTATACAAAGACTTAAGTTTTCAAGAGGTTATACTCAGGAAAAGGCAGACAATATTATGAAAACACAAGCACCAAAAGAAGAATTCTTTAATGCATGTGACAGAGTTATTGACAATAGTAAAACATTCCTTGAGACCTGCTATCAATTGGATGCAATAATGCGAGAAATTTAAATTATAGATGGGATAATATATGAGATTATGTAGTATAGCGAGTGGAAGCAGCGGTAATTGTGTATATGTAGGTAGTGACAAAACACATCTGCTAATTGATACCGGAATAAGTAAAAAGAGAATAGTAGAAGGCTTGTCCGAATTGGAAATAAAAGGTGAGGAAGTTAATGGCATTTTAATTACACATGAACACATAGATCATATCCAGGGTCTAGGTGTGTTTTGTCGTAAATTTGAAGTTCCTATTTATGCAACTAAAGGAACGTTATCGGGTATTAACTTTAGCAAAAGCCTGGGTAAAATCCCGGAAGGGTTATTTAATGAGATAAAGACAGATGAAATTTTTACGATAGGTGATATTGATGTCAATCCGTTTAGAATAAGTCATGATGCCAAGGAGCCCTGTGGTTATCGTATGAGTAACGAAGATAAGAATGTTGCTGTAGCAACTGACCTTGGAATGTATGATGATTATACCATCCATTCATTAAGAGACCTGGATGCGGTTTTACTTGAGGCCAATCATGATATAAAGATGTTGGAACTTGGACCATATCCTTATCCGCTTAAGCAAAGAGTATTAGGAGAAAAAGGACATTTGTCAAACGAATTGTCAGGCAGACTCTTGTGTGATATACTACAAGACAGGCTTAAATGTGTGGTTTTAGGTCATTTAAGTAAAGAGAATAACTATGATGAGTTGGCATATGAAACAGTTAAGCTGGAAGTAACTATGGGAAATAACCCATACAAGGGCGATGAAATACCACTAGTGGTTGCAAAGAGAAATACAGTTTCGGAAATTGTTACAGTATAAATACAATATATTTACTTGAGGAGATGGGCATGAAAAAGTGTGTTATAACAGTCGTTGGGAAAGATAAAGTTGGAATAATTGCCGGTGTATGTAATTATCTGGCAGATACTAACATCAACATATTAGATATTAACCAAACTATAGTAGATGGTTTTTTTAATATGGTGACAATTGTGGATGTTTCTAATAGTACTAAACAGATTGCTGAGATAAGTGATGAGTTGACAGTGCTTGGCGAGAAGATAGGTGTAATAATACATCTTCAAAGAGCTGAGATTTTTGAGAAAATGCATAGACTATAAGAAAGGTTAATATACATTATGATAAGCTCCTATGAAGTAAATGAAACAATTGAAATGATTGAACAAGAAAACCTTGACGTCAGAACAATTACACTTGGCATCAGCCTAATAGATTGTATCAATAGTGACCTAAAGGTTTTATGTGATAATATTTATAATAAAATTACGAATAAGGCTAAGAATCTGGTAAGCGTTGGCGATGAAATAGGCAAGGAATATGGGGTGCCTATAGTTAATAAAAGAATATCCGTAACACCGATAGGTATAATAGGATCTAGTGCGTGTAAATGTGAAGCTGATTTTGTGGAAATAGCTAAAACACTGGATAAAGCAGCAGATAGTGTTGGAGTCAATTTTATCGGAGGTTATTCAGCATTGGTTTCTAAGGCGATGACAAGAAGTGATGAGTTACTTATTCGATCTATTCCAAAAGCACTTGCGTGTACAAATAGTGTATGTAGTTCTATTAATGTCGGATCAACTAAAACGGGAATTAATATGGATGCTGTACGACTATGTGGACAGATAGTTAAGACGACTGCAAAAGAAACAAAAGATTATGACTCTTTGGGCTGTGCTAAACTCGTGATTTTCTGTAATGCACCGGATGATAATCCTTTTATGGCCGGCGCCTTTTTAGGTGTAACAGAAGGCGATACGGTAATAAACGTTGGTGTAAGTGGTCCGGGCGTTGTTAAAAAGGCAATTGAAAAAGTAAGAGGCAAAGATTTTGAGAAGTTATGCGAGACTATAAAGAAAACGGCTTTTAAAGTTACAAGAGTTGGTCAGTTAGTTGCAAATGCGGCGTCAAAAAGATTGGATGTACCATTTGGTATAGTTGATTTGTCATTGGCACCTACACCTGCAGTTGGGGATAGTGTTGCAGAGATTCTTGAGGAAATTGGACTCGAAAGAGTGGGTGCACCGGGAACAACAGCTGCACTGGCACTTCTAAATGACCAAGTCAAAAAGGGAGGAGTTATGGCATCTTCATATGTAGGCGGACTTAGTGGCGCGTTTATACCGGTAAGTGAAGATCAGGGGATGATAGATGCCGTGCAGGCTGGAGCTTTAACAATTGAAAAGTTGGAAGCCATGACTTGTGTATGCTCGGTTGGACTTGATATGATAGCAATCCCGGGAAAGACAAAAGATACTACTATTTCGGGGATTATCGCTGACGAAATGGCTATTGGAATGATTAATCAGAAGACAACAGCAGTAAGATTAATACCTGTTATAGGTAAAGATGTAGGTGATATCGTAGAGTTTGGAGGATTGCTCGGATATGCGCCTGTTATGCCGGTCAATGAATTTGATTGTAGTGCTTTTATAAGCAGACAAGGTAGAATACCGGCACCTATACATAGTTTTAAGAATTAATATATAAATTAGTAAGAGAGGGTTATATAATGGAAAAAATCGCAGTTGTAACAGATAGCAATAGTGGCATAACTCAAAATGAAGCCAAAGAATTGGGTATATGGGTGCTACCGATGCCGTTTTCCATAAATGGGGATGTTTTTTTTGAGGATATTACGTTAACCCAGGAGGATTTTTACAAACATTTAAGTGAAGATGCAGATATTTCAACATCAATGCCTGCAGTTGGTGATGTTCTTGCTCTTTGGAATAAATTATTAGAGTCATTTGATAAAATTATACATATTCCTATGTCAAGTGGACTTAGTAGTTCATGTGAGACAGCTATGATGTTGGCAAAAGAATTTGATAATAGAGTACTGGTGATTGATAATCAAAGAATATCAGTAACACAGAAGTATTCCGTTTATGATGCAATACGTTTTATAGAAGAAGGCAAAACTGCAGAAGAAATTAAAGCAATTTTAATACAAGCAAAACTGGAAGCCAGCATATATATTATGGTTGATACATTGAAATACCTAAAAAAGGGTGGGAGAGTAACGCCGGCCGCAGCTGCTATTGGTAGTGTACTTAATATTAAACCTATTTTGCAGATACAAGGAGAGAAGTTAGACTCGTTTGCAAAAGCAAGAGGAATCAAAAATGGAAAAAAAATCATGCTTGAAGCAATGGAAAGGGATATTGCCGAAAGATTTGAAAATTCGGAGATTAATTTAGCTCTTGCACATACTTGCCCGGCTGATGTGGCTAATGAATGGAAAAGAGAAATAGAAGACAGATTTCCGGGATACCCTCTTGTTGCCGATAGATTGTCATTAAGTGTTTCTTGTCATATAGGACCCGGAGCGCTGGCTATAGCATGCTCAAAAAAGATCTAAAAAACAATAGATTTTTGATGCTCGTTAATAAAGGGTGTAGAGAACTTATTAGTTACTACACTTTCATAAAGGTTAGATGATGCAATATCCTGATTTAGAAGCAGGTTTGAATAACTATTGAGCTCGGCAGTTTTGCCGAGTTTTGTTATTATAGGTATTGAAGATTTCTTGCTTATTTCAGACAGTAATTCTTGACTATCTTTCTTGAAACCAAGGACTCGTGCATAAGGTGAGCCCAATTTCTTAGCGTTGCTTATATATTTCATATCAAGCAAAATATGTGTGAGTACTCGACTGATCCTTGTATAGGTAAGATCTTTGGATTTTAACAAATCACAAAACTTGCTAAAGCTTATAAAACTATTCGTTTGTTTTAGAATTTTATTAGCAAGATCCTCGTTAATATCAGAATAAGTCAGCAATTCTTCTTTAGACAAAGTTAATAGTTTTGCTTTCAGTAAAAGCGAGAAGTCGTCAGCTTCAATAGGATATTTCTTCTTATAATTTTCTTTTAATAAGTCAAAACAAGTAAGTGGTAAGAATGGCGATAATTGATTTAGAATATCGTCAAAGTTGTGACTGCCTAATATAATATTTCTAAGTGCAGTTGCTGAACTGTAGAGTTCACCAATGTGGTCATCGTGATAGTTGCTATCTATGCGTGCAATAGAGTAGGGTGTTATGCTACTGTTTAGTCGAAGCAGCGCCTTGATATATTCAACTCCCAGAATATTATTGGGCTTACTAATAATCTCTTTGGCATAGGTTCCATTTAGACACCTAAGAAGAGCGGTCTCTCTTGCCATTGGATAAGATAAGCCTTTAGAAAGTTCCTGCCTTATAACTTCACTATAGGCGTCCGGTTCATCATTTAGAATAGAAGCAATTTTCTTCATTTCTATTATGTCAGAAGTTTCACTTCCGAAACACAAGTTATCTATTACATTTAGATTTTCAAGCAAAGATACACCACCAAAAGCAAAGCCCTCAGCACTGGAAGTCGAATAATAAGCAGGTAATTCAAGTATTAAATCCGCACCTGCATCAAGAGCGATTTTTGCACGTAAGTGCTTAGACATTATTGCCGGAGTGCCCCGTTGTACGAAATCACCGCTCATAACTACTACAATGTAATCCGCATTCGTTATTTGCTTTGATTTTCTTATATGATATTCGTGCCCTGTATGAAAAGGGTTGTATTCTGTAATTAAACCTGTGATTTTCAACTTTGTCTCCTTGTAAAAAATATTTGTTTTGATTATACTATACTTTAGAAGAAATGGACAGACGGAAGGGGGGACAAAAATGGAATATAAATCAACTAGTTTAGATGAAGTTCAAGTTCTTAAACTTCTGGAGAAAAGGGAATATAAAGAGTTAAGAGAAGAATTGGAGAATAATATACACCCGGTTGATTTAGCAGAAATGTTTGACGATTTTAATCCTAAACAAAGAGTAATGATTTTCAGATTACTCTCAAAGGAAGAAGCGGCTGAAACATTTACTAATATGAACAGTGATATGCGTGAAGAGTTGATAAATACGCTTACTGATTCAGAGCTTGCCGAAGTAATGGATGAAATGTATCTGGATGATACGGTCGATGTATTGGAAGAGATGCCGGCAAATGTTGTTGATAGATTATTACTTGCAACGGATGAAGGAAAGCGTGCTCAAATAAACCTATTACTACAGTATCCTGAGGACAGTGCCGGAAGCATAATGAATGTTGACTACATTGCTTTTAGGAAAGAGATGACTGTTCAGGAGGCAATATTAAAGATTCGACAGGTCGGTCTTAAGCGAGAGACAATATACACCTGTTATGTTACCGAAAAGCGTAGATTAATAGGTATTGTAGATTTAAAGGAGCTTCTTACTTCCAGCGAATCAAAAACAGTTGAAGAGGTTATGGAATCAAATTTACAATATGCAAAGACAACTGATAACCAAGAGGAGGTCGCAAAAACAATTCTTAAATATGGTCTTATGGCACTGCCTATTTTAGACCACGAGAATTGTATGGTAGGGCTTGTAACCGTTGACGATGCCATGCAAGTACTTGAAGAAGAAACTACAAAAGACATTAGTATGATGGCGGGTGTATCTCCCAATGAAGAGTCTTACTTTGGTACAAGTATAGTTCAGCATGTCAAGAGTAGAATCCCCTGGCTTTTATTCTTGATGCTATCGGCAACTGTGACACAAATGATACTTAATAGTTATGAGAATGCTCTTGCTGTAATGCCACAGCTTGCCGGATTTATACCTATGCTTATGGGAACCGGAGGTAATTGCGGATCACAGAGTTCAACACTTGTAATCAGGGGGCTTGCCGTAGGTGAAATCTCGTTTAGAGATATTTTTAAAGTAATGTTTAAAGAAGTAAGGGTTGCAGTAGTAATCAGTATTATACTATCCGTTGTAAATGGAATAAGAATTATTTTAATGGGACAAGGTGATGCAAGTCTTGCATTGGCGATAGGCCTAACTATGGCATGCACCATAATTATTGCTAAAATGGTTGGATGTACGTTGCCGTTGCTTGCTAAGAGGATAGGACTAGATCCTGCTATTATGGCGACACCACTTATATCAACGTTAGTAGACATCAGTACTGTATCGGTATATTTTGCAATTGTCAGCATAATGTTCAATCTGTGAAATTAATAACAACGATTGTACGTTAAAATGCACAAATATAAGCCAAAGGTGTCTTGTTTTTACAAAACCTTGTGTATATAATTATACTATTGAATACTTGAAAGGAGTCTTTGGTCATGGGATTTATAGATGAAATCAAAGCAAAAGCAAAAGCAAAAGCGAACAAAAAAACAATAGTTTTACCTGAAACAGAAGATATCAGAACGTATGAGGCTGTAGAAGCTGTTTTAAAAGAAGGAACTGCAAATATAGTTCTAATTGGAAGTGAAGAGGAAGTGGCTAAAAACAAAGGGGAATTTGATGTTTCCGGAGCAGTTGTAGTCGACCCTAAGAAAAATCCTACAACCGATGCTTATATCGACAAATTGGTAGAACTAAGACAGAAAAAAGGTATGACTCATGAACAGGCCAAAGACCTCATGACTAACAACTATACTTACTATGCAGTAATGATGGTTAAGATGGGCGATGCAGACGGTATGGTATCAGGAGCATGTCATTCAACTGCGGATACACTTAGACCTTCATTACAGATACTTAAAACAAAACCCGGAACTAAGCTGGTTTCTACATTCTTTTTAATGATAGTTCCAAACTGTGACTTAGGAGCAAACGGTACATTTGTATTTTCGGATTGCGGACTGGAACAAAATCCGGACTCTGAAAAACTCGCAGCAATAGCATTATCATCCGCGGAATCATTTAAAATGTTCTTAAGTGAAAGTGCTGAACCTGTTGTTGCACTTTTATCACATTCTACAAAGGGAAGCGCATCACACGCAGATGTGGACAAGGTAGTTGAAGCGACACGTATAGCAAAAGAAAACGCACCTAGCGGACTATTAATCGATGGAGAATTTCAACTTGATGCGGCTATTGTACCTGAGGTCGGAGCACAAAAGGCGCCAAATTCCAAAGTTGCCGGTAAAGCTAATGTATTGGTATTTCCGGATTTGGATGCAGGAAACATCGGATATAAACTAGTTCAGCGTTTGGGCGGAGCTGAAGCATATGGACCTATAACGCAAGGGATTGCAGCACCTGTAAATGACCTTTCCAGAGGATGCAGTGCAAAGGACATCGAAGGAGTAATTGCGATTACCGCAGTTCAGGCAATGATGCAATAATGTAAGAAAACACCAAAATAAGGAGAAAATGAAAAATGAATGTATTAGTAATTAACTGTGGGAGTTCATCACTAAAATTTCAATTAATTGATGTTAGCAAGGATGAAATGCTCGCAAAAGGTATTTGTGAGAGAATAGGTATTGATGGAAAATTAGTATATCAAAAAGCAGGACTTGATAAGGAAAAATCTTCAAAAGACATGCCGACTCATACAGAGGCAATTCAATTCGTACTTGAAGCATTAATGAATGAAAAAACAGGTGTTGTTAAGTCAGTAAATGAAATCAATGCTGTCGGACATCGCCTGGTACATGGCGGTGAAAAATTCTCAAGTTCAGTTATTATTAATGATGAAGTAATTCAAGCTGTTGAAGAGTGCAATGACTTAGCACCACTTCATAATCCTGCGAATTTAATTGGAGTAAGAGCTTGTCAAGAGGCGATGCCAAACACTCCTATGGTAGGCGTATTTGATACTGCATTCCATCAAACCATGCCGGAGTATGCTTATATGTATGGTATACCTTATGAGTATTATGAAAAATATAAAATCCGTCGCTACGGATTCCACGGAACCAGCCATAGTTTTGTATCTAAAAGAGTAGCAGAAATTGTAAATAAACCTCTTAAAGAACTTAAAACAATAGTTTGTCATTTGGGAAATGGTTCTAGCATATGTGCTGTAAAAGGTGGAGAATCCGTAGACACATCGATGGGACTTACACCTCTTGAGGGACTCGTTATGGGAACAAGAAGTGGAGATATTGACCCTGCTATACTGGAATTTTTGTATAAAAAAGAAGGAATGGATATTCCTGAGCTTATGAACATGCTTAACAAGAAATCAGGTGTTGAGGGATTATCGGAACTTTCAAGTGATTTCAGAGATTTAACAGATGGGAAACTTGCAGGCAACAAAAAAGCAATATGTGCATTGAATGTATTTGCTTATAGAGTGGCTAAGTACATAGGCGCATATACCGCAGCTATGAATGGTGTAGATGTTATTGCATTTACAGAAGGAATAGGTGAAAATGATGAACTTGTCAGAGCTGATGTTATGCAGTATCTCGGATATCTTGGCATTGAGATGGATATAGAAGCTAACAATAAGAGGGGTGAGGAAATAACTATTTCTACACCTGATTCGAAGGTTAAAGTAATGGTTGTAC
>JBKEBP010000012.1:0-38525 GCA_047973235.1 Suipraeoptans sp.
AATAATAAGGAACCGCAGGGCATGCGGGGATAGCTTGTTAACACTTATCCCACTAGGGATATAACACAAGAAGCTCCCACTTCATAAAGCGTTGGCTTTAAGTGGTGAGAGTATGTCACCAGCGGTATGATAGATGTTTTATCTATGGAAAAGATCCATCCTATGATATGGTCTCCATTGGCAGGTGGAGAAATGTTTAATGCTGATAATGAACTTGCTGAGAAAGCAATGGTAAAAATCAGGGAAATTGCAGATAGACACAGTGTGACAGTTGAAACTATTATATATGCATGGATTATGTATCATCCGGTAGGAGCATTGCCTATTTCCGGAAGTAATAAGCTGGCTAGACTTGATTTGGCCATAAAAGCTCTGGATGTAGAATTAAAACATCATGAGTGGTATGAAATATATGCTGCAAGTGGTCAGCAAATAATACGATGAATAATTTATTATAAATTTTAATCCCCAAACGCATTAGACATCTAAGGATGTTATACATTACGTTTGGGGATTTTCTATTCTATCAACCGAAAAATACACTAAAATGAAACTGGTTTCATGTGCAGATTTTACGAACTTAAAAATGTTTTATCAAATTAAATTGACAATTTGAAATAGAAAAAATATACTAACCTCATATATGAAACCGGTTACATTGATTATAAGATATAATTCAATTTGAGGTATGACAAAATGAAAAAAATGACCATTAACGAAATTGCTAAGGAAGCAGGTGTATCCAAAACAACGGTATCACGTGTTTTAAATCATGGAGAACTTGTGGATGAGAAAACAAGAATCAAAGTTGAGGAAATCATGAGAAAGCATGATTATACACCTTCAAGGATGGCTAGAAATTTGGCTAGACAATCTAATAATACCATAGGGGTGATTATTCCGGAGATAGATAATATGTTCTATAGTAAGTTACTTAGAACGATTATTACTATAGCTGATGAGAAGGGACTTGTACCCATTTGTTTCGATACAAATAACAATCCGAAAAAAGATATTAAATCTTTAAATATTCTTATAGAACAGCAGGTCGGAGCTGTAATATATGCTCCATCAGTCGAGTACGGTGATAGGGAAGATGAAGAAAAGATAATAGAGGCTTTGGATAAACTAAACGTTCCAACGGTTTTACTTGATCGTAAGGTGCCAAAATTTAATAAAAAAGGTGTGTATTTTGAAAATTATGAAGCAGTGAAAACCAGCACTAAGCTATTGATCGCAGCAGGACATAAGAACATTGCAGTAATAGGTGGAAAACAAAGCATAGGCATAGCCAGAGAACGACTGGATGGATATATTGATGCTCTTAATGATGAGGGAATTAGAGTTAATAAAAAACATATTTTTGAAGGTGATTTTACTGCTGAAACGTCATATAAACTTGGTAAACAAATACTGGAAATGAAAAACAGACCAACTGCAGTTATAACTTTCAATAATACAAGCGGACTCGGATTTGTTCAGGCGCTTTCTGAGAAAAGAAAACATCAAGACATAGATATTGCTCATATGGGCATTGATGAAATTGACGCATTTGATTATTTGGGTTTATCCTACAACCATGTAGTTAGAAGTAGAGAGGAGATGGCAAGAGAAGCCATGAGTCTACTAATAAGCATGATGAAAAGAGATGCGAAGAAAGCCACCGACAGATATATAAAGCCGAAATTTGCCTTAGACGGTACATGGTCAGCGATTGCACTAGAGAATAACCTTATAGATATTAATGATTTATATGATCAAAAAGAGTGGAGGAATTAAAGATGAAATACGGTATTTATTATGCATATTGGGAGAAGGAATGGGGAGGAGATGTACTTTCTTATATAGGTAAGGTAAAATCCCTTGGATTTGACATATTAGAAGTTGCTTGTGGTGACTTTGACAAACAGCCGGTCTCTTATTTTGAAAAACTAAGAGATGAAGCAAACAAGTATAACATAATATTGACGGGTGGATATGGCCCCAGACCGGAACATAATATAGCCTCTAAAGACGAGAGTAAAGTGGAAAGAACTTTTGAATTCTATGAAGAAGTATTTAAAAAGATGAAAATTGCCGGTATTAAGAGTATAGGGGGAGCTCTATATTCATTTTGGCCGGTTGACTATACTAAGCAAATTGATAAAGATGGTGATTTTAAGCGTAGTACATCGAGAATGAAATACCTTGCTGATATAGCAAAGAAATATGATATAACGCTGCTTATGGAATCATTAAATCGGTTTGAAGGATATTTGATTAATGATGCAAAAGAAGCAATTAAATATGTGAGAGAAGTTGATAAGGAAAATGTGAAGATTTTACTTGATACATTCCATATGAATATAGAGGAAGATAATCTGGAAGATGCTATTAAATTAGCAGGTCCATATCTTGCCGAGTTACATGTGGGTGAGGCAAACAGAAGACCACCAAGGAAAGGTAGGTTTGATTGGGAGGTAATAGGCAAAGCTCTTAAGGAAATCAGTTTTGAAGGAAATGTAGTCATGGAGCCTTTTGTAATTAAAGGTGGTCAGGTAGGAAGTGACATACGAATATGGAGAAACATAGTTGAAGATGACAGTACTGCGAAACTAGATGAAGATGTAAGAGATTCGCTTGTGTTTTTGAAAAAAACATTTGAATAGATGTGCAGGCAATGGTATTTAGTGCTGTTGCCTGTATTTC
Source organism: Suipraeoptans sp. (assembly GCA_047973235.1). GTDB lineage: Bacteria > Bacillota > Clostridia > Lachnospirales > Lachnospiraceae > Aequitasia. The sequence goes on from JBKEBP010000012.1 coordinate 2,689, forward strand.
ACGAGTATGAGAAAAATGATATGGTAGGAAGGGAAATTAATGGAGAAAATAGATATAAGTAAAGTGCCTCTTATAAAGTTACCTGATGGCAAGAGTATGCCAGCCATAGGAATGGGAACATTTGGCAATGATAAATATGAATCTGAAGATGTTTCAAAAGCGGTTTATAATGCAATTGAAATCGGATATCGTTTTTTTGACGGAGCAGCCGCATATGGAAATGAAGTAGAAATTGGTAAAGTATATGCTAGAGCATTGGATGATGGACTTGTAAAGCGAAATGAAATGTTTATACTATCTAAGCTCTGGAATGATAAGCATGGAAAGGGAATGGTTAGGCCGGCATTGCTGCAAACATTAAAGGATTTGCAAATGGATTATTTGGATGCATACTTGGTTCATTGGCCATTTCCTAATTATCATGCGCCGGGAGCAGGAATTAATGACAGACACCCGGATGCACGCCCTTTTTTTGTTGATGAATTTATGGTTGTATGGAGGCAGATGGAAGCGTTAGTAGAAGAGGGGTTAGTAAGGTATATAGGAGTATCCAATATGACTATTCCAAAGCTAAAAGAAGTTTTACCATTATGCAATATAAAACCGGTTTTCAATGAGGTTGAAATGCATCCCGCATTTCAGCAATGGGAAATGTTTGAATTTTGTAAGAAAAATGATATTATAACATTAGCGTACGCGCCACTCGGTTCTGCTGAAAGACCGGAGAGAGATACTGAAAGTTCGGATACTGTTGTTATGGAAATGCCGGAACTTGTCAAAATAGCCAAGCAACACGGAATACATCCGGCTCTTATCTGCCTAAAGTGGGCAGTGAATAGGGGTCATATACCAGTACCTTTTTCAGTTAGAGAAAGCGAATATACCAGTAATCTTAAAGCTGTTACTGAAGATATGCTATCCGATGATGAGATGAATAGAATCAAAGCGTTAGATTTAGAAGATAGACTTATTAAAGCTAAAGTTTTTTTATGGCAAGGTGCGCATAATTGGAGAAATATTTGGGATGAAGATGGTACAATTGACAGAACAGGATGGAAGGAGAACGATTAAATGAAGCTAATAGTAGATTATGCTAATATAGATAAAATAAAGGAATTATATGAATACTTTCCTATAGATGGAGTTACAACAAACCCGTCGATCATTGCTAGAGAGGGTAAGCCACCGCTGGAAAGCTTAACAAAGATTCGTGAATTTATTGGAGATAATGGTGAGCTTCATGCTCAGGTTATTTCTAATACAGCGGAGGGTATGGTTGACGAAGCACATAGAATGCAAAAGGTTTTAGGCAATAACACTTATATTAAAATACCAACCATAAGAGAAGGATTAAAGGCTATAAAAATGCTTAAAAGTGAGGGCGCTAACATTACTGCTACGGCAATATATACAGCACAACAGGCGTATTTAGCTGCTAAAGCAGGTGCCCATTATGCAGCGGTATATGTGAATAGAATTGATAATCTTGGAGCAAATGGTGTGAAAGTTGCTAAAGATGTACACGACATTTTTAAAACAAATAGTTTTGCGACAGAAGTGCTGGCTGCAAGTTTTAAGAATACGCAACAGGTTTTAGAATTATGTGAGCATGGGATTGGTGCCGCGACCATCGCACCTGATGTAATAGAAGGTTTACTAATTAATAATAGTGTTGATATGGCTGTTGATGCTTTTACGGTAGAATTTGAAAAACTCTGTGGCAAGGGTAAAACTATGAAGGATTGTGAGTAGGATGAATATTATAAAGTTTGCTGCAATTGGAACGGGTATGATAACTGAAAAGTTCATTTCAGAAGCTGAGAAAGTTGATGGATTTAAGTTGCATGCTATGTATTCAAGAGAAGAGGTTAAGGCTAGAGAGTTTGCTGAAAAGTACAGAGCTGAAACTATATATACAGATTTAAATAGGCTCTCCCAAGATAGAAATATAGATGCGGTTTATATTGCAAGCCCTAATTCATTACATTTTTCTCAAGTGATGAAAATGCTAAGTTCCGGCAAACATGTCTTGTGTGAAAAATCGATTGCTTCCAATTTAAAAGAAGCAGAAAGACTTTACGAAGAAGCAAGAAAAAACAATCTGGTATTACTGGAAGAACTGCGAACATTACACGACCCAAAGCTAGAAATAATAAAAAGAAATTTTGCTAAACTTGGTAATATTAGAGGTGCGACGATTAATTTCTGTCAGTATTCAAGTAAATATGACGCATTTAAAAATGGCGAACGAATGAATATTTTTAATTTAGAGTATTCGGCGGGAGCGCTGATGGATATCGGAGTGTATTGCGTCAACATTATGTTGGAACTATTTGGATATCCGGAAACAATCAAGTCAGAAAGTGTAATGCTTAGAGGCGATATAGATGGAGCAGGGACTATAATTGCCGGGTACAATGACAAAATAGTCAACTTGCATTTTTCGAAAATAACTAACTCGTACTTACCAAGTGAAATAATAGGTGAAAATGGCAGTATGTTGATACAAAACATAGTGAATCCCAGCGATGTACGTATAAAATATAATAATCAAGATGATGAGGAAATATATATGGAGAAGTATGCATGGAATATACGTTTCGCTGTCAAAAAGTTTATAGATTTTATAGATAGTGTGGGTAAGGACGATAGTGAATTAATATACTATAATAATATTTCAATGCATGCTTTGAAAATAATGGATAGTGTAAGAGCGGAGAATGGCATTATTTTCCCGGCGGATAGCAAAGAATTATTTGAAGTTTAAAAGAAAGAGCAGCACATATGGAACATTGGAAAAGGAAATTTGCAATCCTTGGCGTTGGTCAGGCGGCATCTATGCTTACCAGCTCGATTTTGCAAATAGCGATTGTATGGTACTTAACAGAAAGAACAGGCTCGCCTGTTATTATAACGATGTCAACATTAGCCGGATTTTTACCGCGTGCTATAGTTGGCTTATTTTCTGGAAGTATAATAGATAGATTTAATAGAAAAAAAGTACTAATATTTTCTGATATGGGGATAGCGTTAGCAGCCTTATCATTATCTTTAGTAGCCTTTTTCACAGAAATCCCTATATGGTTTATTTTTATTATACTCGCGATTAGGTCAGTAGGTGCTGCGTTTCATAGTCCGTCCCTTAATGCAATAACGCCTTCGATAGTTCCCAAAGAGGAATTAGCAAGATGTGCAGGAGTTCTTCAGGGGTTTGAATCGGTATCACTTATATTAAGTCCTGCAATTGCAGGTGTACTATATAATATATGGAATTTAAGTTTCATTGTATTATTAGATGTGCTTGGGGCAGGAATAGCAATAACGTTAGTATTTATACTGGATATTCCGAGTAATGTAATAAAGAAAACAAAAGAAAAACTCAATATATGGAAGGATACTAAAGAAGGACTAAATATAATTAGAAAAGAAAAAGGTATGATGATGATAATGGTAATTAGTACTCTATATGCCTTCATTTATTTCCCGATTGGTTCCATGTATCCGCTTATTACAATGACTTATTTTGGTGGAAGCATATCAGATTCAAGTTTAGTAGAGATTATTTTTTCAAGTGGCACTCTTGTAGGAGCACTTATATTAGGCATAATAGGGAAAAAACTCCATAAAATAAAAGCAATAGCGTGTTCTATTGGAATATATGGAATAGGTGCGTTGATTACCGGAATTCAATCACCGGATGGAATAAGGATTTTTATGGCATGCTCAGTCGTAATGGGTCTTACAATTCCTTTTTTTCATGGTCTTCGTACAGCTATATTTCAGAGTAGAATAGCGGATGAGTACCTGGGGCGAGTGTTATCTTTCGCCTATAGTATCAGTATGTTTTCCGGACCGATAGGTCTTTTATTAGGGGGAAGCTTTTCAGAAATATTAGGTGTGAATAGATGTTTTATGGTGTGTGGAATACTTGCGATTATATTAGGTGTAGCGATGCTATTTAATATCAGACCATATAATGAAGCAATTAAGAGTAACTAAAATATACAATAATATTTGGTTACTCCTTACATTGTTAGAATCCGTATGTGGTCATATAATGACATTATCAAATAAAAATGACAATACGACGGAGGAAATAAAATGGCAAGTTTATCACTGAAAGCAATTCAAAAAATTTATCCAAATGGATTTCAAGCAGTTAAGGATTTCAATCTTGATATAGAAGATAAGGAGTTTATCATCTTTGTTGGACCATCAGGATGTGGTAAATCAACAACACTTAGAATGATTGCCGGGCTTGAAGATATATCTGATGGTATATTAGAAATTGACGGAAAACAAATGAACGATGTAGAACCTAAAGATAGAGATATTGCAATGGTTTTCCAAAACTATGCACTTTATCCTCACATGACAGTATATGATAATATGGCATTCGGACTTAAACTTAGAAAAGTTCCTAAGGATGAAATTGATAAAAAGGTTAGACATGCTGCTAATATTCTCGACTTAGAGAAACTCCTTGATAGAAAACCAAAGGCTCTATCAGGTGGACAAAGACAACGTGTTGCCATGGGACGTGCTATAGTTCGTAACCCGAAAGTATTCCTTATGGATGAGCCTTTATCAAATCTCGATGCTAAGCTAAGAGTTCAGATGCGTATTGAAATTGCGAAACTTCATACAGATCTAGGTGCAACTATGATTTATGTTACTCATGACCAGACAGAGGCTATGACACTTGGTACTAGAATTGTAGTTATGAAAGATGGTGTTGTACAACAAGTTGATTCACCGCAGAATCTATATAACAAACCTGATAATTTATTTGTAGCAGGATTCATAGGATCACCACACATGAACTTCTTAGATGCAGTAGTTAGAGTTTCAGGTGAAGATGTATGCTTAGAGGTTGAAGATTATAAATTCCCGGTTCCTGCATCAAAGAAAAAGACTTTGATTGATGGAAACTTTGATGGAAAGACTGTAGTAATGGGTGTTAGACCTGAGGATGTGCATGATGAGCAGACATTTATTACCAGTTCAAAAGACAGTGTTGTTACTTCAACACTTAAGGTTTATGAGCTTCTAGGTGCAGAGGTGTTCTTATACTTTGATGTTGCCGGAACTCAAATTACAGCTAGAGTTAATCCGAGAACAACAGCAAAACAAGGCGATGCAGTAACTGTAGCACTTGACATGGAAAAAGTTCACATTTTTGACAAAGAAACAGAGTTGACTATAGTAAACTAAACCTATAAAATAAAAGGGACTGTTTGATACAGTCCCTTTTATGATATACATGGGAAGGATACTGCATGGACGATAAGCTAAAAAAACAATTAAATGAACTTGAAAAGATAATAGGTGTGAAGCTTGAAATTGCATCTGATATAGAAAATGAATCTGACGAGTTGGAAATAACCAAACTTTTATCAGATGTTGTAAAAAGCTATAAAAGCAAGAAAACAATAGCTTCATTTTTATATCATATAATATCTGAAGAAGTTATTGCACAACAAATAAGTGAAGATGCCAAGGCTCTTCATGTGTCTGTTGATGAACAAAGGGCTTTGTATTTGATAGAGGCTAAGTCAAATGAACTTGAAGGGGTAATGTCTGTACTAAAGAATATTTACCCACCTAGTTCCAAATCATATCTTACAAGTATTAATGAGACTTCCATAGCTTTAGTTGTTCCAATTGCTGCAAATGAACCAAAGAGTGAGATTGAAGAAAATGCATACACGATACTAAGCACAGTAAATGCTGAAGCGATGGCATCCGTATATGTATCGGCAAGTGATGTATTTGCCTCTATAATCGAAGTTAAGAATGCCTATTTAGAAGCGTTACAAGCGATGCAAGTCGGGAAGCTATTTAGATATGGAGAAGAGGTGTTTTTCTACAGTAATCTAGGTGTAGGTGGACTTTTATCAGATACATCAATAAAATCATCGGATAAGTATCTGAAAGAAGTATTTGGAAATGAAGAGCCTAAAAATCTTGATGAGGAGTCGTCATCAGTCGTGAACGAATTTTTAAAGAATAATTTAAATATTGCTGAGACTGCTCGCAGTTTGCATATGCATAGAAATACTCTTATTTATAGAATAGAACAGATAGAAAAGCACACAGGTCTTGATATAAGAAAATTTGAAGATGCCATGCAGTTTAAAATGGCACTTATGGTCTATAATTATAGAAATCAGCGAGGTGAAGTAAATGAATGATAGTTATTACGAACAGATTGTAAATGGCAAGCCAACAATGAAAATGTGTGCAATTGGAGTAGGACTGACAATTTTAGCAATAGCCGGGATGTTCTTTAGCCTGATGATTTCTTATGCTTTTATTGTGGCAATTATAGCGATAGCAGTACTGATAATGTATGTTTTTCCAAGAGTGCAGGTTGAATATGAGTATATTATGGTTAATTCCGAAATGGAAATTTCAGCAATTTATAAAAAGCAAAATAGAAAGAAGTTAGCTGCAATTGACTTCAAAACTGTTGAGGGTGTGAGACCATATAACGCTAACAGCGGTAATAAATATTCAAAGACACTTAACTTTTGTGACAAAACAGGAAATTACAAAGTATATGAAATTATATATGGAACCGGCCAGCAAAGAATTAACATGTTGATTTCACCCGACGATAATATGGTAAAACATATAAAGAGCTGGTGCGGAGTTAACTTTCAGGCATAAAAACGGTTATCTAAGAGGTAAACAGTGAAAGAGGAAACAAATTTATACACAAAAGTAAAAAGATATATTGCAAAAAACATATATGACGGAGTGTATGAAGAAGGAATGAAAATTCCATCTGAAAGAGCACTTAGTGAGGAACTCGGTGTAAGTCGCGTTACGATACGTAAGTCTCTTCAAGAGTTGGAGAAAGACAGTCTTCTCATTAGAGAGGTAGGAGTAGGCACTAAGATTCGGTTTAAAAATACCGGTCATGCTGAGGTCCCGGAGATTATTAACTTAGTTGCACCTGCGAGAAATCCGTTTTTTTCCGAATTTATCGACGAATTACAAATGGTACTTGATAAGGAGGATGTACTTTTATCATATGTACAGAAATCAAAAGGAGAATCTATAGAGGATTGCTTGTTCAGACTCTATCAACGAGGACTTCATAATGCCATTATATGGTTACAGGACATGCGTATTGATATTGAAAAAATAAAAATACTTAGGGCATTAGGCATGAATATGACTTTTTTTGATGCAGATATTAATGCGCCTTATGCAGATTGTATTCACCTTGATAATTATCTGGCTATTAAGGAACTAGTAAAATGCTTAGAGAATAAGAAGGCTGAGCAGTTAGTTTATATGGGCTGGGATAACGAAAATGTTTACAGTGTTAGAGAACGTAGGCTTGCTTTTGAAAAATATGCACAACATAAAAAGAAAAAAATATGTACATTACCATGGAGTGAACGAAAACAACCGACAAACAAAGTAAATGAAATAATTGATGAGATAATCAAATTTGATTCGCAGGAATGTATAAGTATTATATGTGGAGATGGTGAAATTAGTATATTGGTAGGAAAAATACTGCGTGAGTACAACGTTTCGAAACACAACATAATGTCAATTGATGAATTTACCGACTCTAATGAATATGATATAACTACGATAGATCAAAACTTTGATGAAACGGCTAATCGAGTATGGGATACTATCAAAAAACAATGCGAGAGCCCAAAATCATGGAAAGCAAAAAGCATACAAATAAAAGGAAATATAATTAATAGATAATATTCACAATTCGGATTTAGCAAGCGTAAATGTATTGCGTTTTAAATGGTATTGATATATAATACCAATATGAAAAAGGAGAAGGTATTTGGAGTGTGAAATATGAAGATTAAAATTTTTCAAAAAGGTTTTAACTATTCTCAGGATGGACCGGGGAATAGACTTGTTTATCATTTGCAGGGATGTAATATGAGATGTTTATGGTGCTCAAATCCGGAAGGTCTGGATATGTCCGGTGAGAAGAGTTCTATCTATACAGTAGAAGATGTAGTCCGAGAAGTGATAAGAAGTAAAAAGATGTTTTTTGATGGTGGTGGGGTAACTTTTACAGGTGGTGAAGCCACTTGTCAGTTTGATGCTTTAAAAGTCATTTTAATTAAGCTCAAGGAGAATGGTATTAATACATGTATAGAAACTAATGCTACACATACTCGTTTATCAGAGCTGGTTCCATACGTTGATTTTATTATCATGGATTTTAAACATTATGACGATAATAAACACAAAGACAATACCGGGATATCAAATAAGCACATATGTGAAAACTTGAAGATGCTGGCAAAATGTGCAAAAGACTATGAACAAAATGTATTGGTAAGGACACCACTTATACATAATTTCAATGATGATAAAGAAGATGTGAAGGGATTTCTCGAGTTATATCAATCGTTTGATGCATCTTATCTTAAATTTGAGTTTCTGGAATACCATGAATATGGAAAAGATAAGTGGAATGAAGCGCATATGAAGTATAGAATGGTCGACGGATTTATCGAAGCAGGCCGCAAGTCCTATTTTGAAAATCAGTTGAAAAGTATTGGTTATAACGTGATTCATACATAGGAGGTTTATGAAATGTTTGGAAATTTAAATCAGAGACAAATTACAGAGATGGCAAAACTTTTATTCAAAGAAGAAAGGGCCAAGAAGAGATTGGATGGGTGGTTTATCGCAAAAGAAAAAATGGCAGACGTTTTCGATGAGTATAAAGATTTGTCGTTAGAAATGAGAGCAGCTCATTTATTGAGAGAGGCAGCCACTGTAATTCCACTTAATGTAAGTGAACATCAAGTGTTTGTAGGTACTCAAGATGATGCATTTGCGAGAAGCTATGCACTGATTAACCCGACCTTTAAAGTTGAAGAATTTTCCGGATACTGCGATCCTACAGCAGTTTTTAATGATATCGAGGAAAATGATGAATTCACAAAAGAACGAATTGAAAAAGTACGTAGACAAAATCAAGAAACTGAATATGTCAAGGAACTAAATTCCGTATACTCAGAGGCAGAGAAAGATACAAAGGAAGTAGCATATTTCTTTGAGCAGGTTACAGGACACTTAGTACCCGATTTTAGATTTGTATTAGAGAATGGTATAGAAGGTGTAAAGGAGCTTATAAATAATACAATTAGAAATGAGGAGAATGATCTGCACAAGGATACATTACAAGCTATGCTCATTTCACTGGAAAGTGCGGATATAATAGCCAAAAGATATAAAAAAATAGTTGAAAAACAACTTGAAACAGCTGATGAAAAGCGTGCTGGTGAGCTTAGAGAAATAAAGAAAAACTTGGAACAGGTTCCCAATTATGGAGCAAGGAATCTTGAAGAAGCCATCCAGAGTTTTATAATACTATGGCAAGTAATGTGTTTAGAGCAAACGCCAAACCCCTATGCATTTTCAGTTGGAAATGCAGACAGACTTTTCGAACCATACCGTGCTATGAATGGGATGAGTCGTGAGGATAGTGCTGCATTGTTTAAGCACTTATTAGTATTTTTTAACGTCGCTGATAGAAGTTGGGCGATATCACAAGACCTGATTGTAGGCGGAAAAAGTATTTCAGGTGAGGATTTAACCAATTTAACGTCATATGCACTAATGGATGCATATTTTGATATGAATTTACCACAGCCTATACTGTCGGTAAAGCTACATAAGAACACACCACAGGAGATGTATGAAGAAATGGGTAAATTCTTTTTCAGTCCGGGTGTATTAACACCATCTCTATTCAATGATGATGCGCTCTTTCAAGTGCTTAGACAACAAGGAGTTGATGATAGCGATCTTGAAGATTATGCTGTTGCCGGTTGCCAGGAACCTTTAATTATGGGTAAGGATAATGCCAATACGACAAATAGTTGGCTGAATCTACCGAAAATACTCGAAATTACATTAACCGGTGGAGAGTCATTGGTAACAGGAGAGCAACTTTTTGATATGGAAGCGGCGCCGTTAAAAGATGTTAAAGATAAGTTTTATGATAATTTAGAAATATTCGTTGAACGTATGGTTAAAAATGCAAATGGCGCTAGTGTGGCATTATCGAATTTAAGAGTTCCGTTTTTAAGTTCATTCATGGGGGGCGCAAAGTCGGGGATTGATACACGTGATCCAAAAGAACAGGGAACAAAATATAACGGAAGTGGATGTCTGGTGCATGGATTATCTGTTCTTGCAGATTCGTTTGTTGCAATTAAACATTTGATTACAGAACATCCTGACAAAGCAAATATGCTGTTACCGGCTCTCAGAGCCAATTTTGAAGGGTATGAAGGATTACATGCTTATCTTAAAAACTGCCCTAAGTATGGCAATCATATAGAGGAAGTTGATGCTGAAGCTAGAGAAATAGTTAATAAAGTTTCAGATATGATTAGAGATAAGAAAAATTATCTGGGAAATGATTTCAGACCTGATTTTTCAACACCATCTACGCATCTTTTATATGGGTATTGGGTGGGGGCAACACCTGATGGAAGGATGAGCAGAGAGATGTTAGGATATGGTGTTGATCCATTATACGCTGAAGCGGGTGGCGGTTTGGGATTTAGAATGTTGTCAAATATGGAGCTTCCATTTGAGCAGTTTAATGGAGGGTATGCTTCACACTTTGGTATTGATCCTAAATATTTCACAGGTAAAACTAAGGAACAAAAAGGAGTTGAATTTGGCCGAAAAATAATGAATCCATTGTTCTTTAGCGAGGAAGAAGACAAAATTGCACCATTTTATTTATACGTAAATGTAACAACACCTGAGACCCTGAAAAAGGTGCTTAATAATCCCGAAAAATATGCACCAAGCGGTGTGTACATCGTAAGAATACATGGTACATTTGTTAATTTTTTGGATCTATCACCTGCTATTCAACAGGATATTATAAAACGTTTGGATTTGGAGTCAACAAAACTATAATGCGAATAATCTTTTTAGGAGACAGTAATTATGAAATCATTAGGAATTGATATTGGAACGACTAGCATTTCATTTGTAATACTAGAGACAACAACCAATAAAGTGACATTTACAAAGAGTGTTCAAAACGACTCTTTTATACAAACAGAGTATTCTTACGAAAGAGCACAGGACGTTAAAAAAATTATTGAAATAGTGTTGAGTGAACTTAAAGATATTTTTAAAGCAGAGAATGAAATTGATTATATAGGATTAACCGGACAAATGCACGGAGTACTATATATTGATGCTAAAGGTGAAGTGATAAGTCCTCTGTATACATGGCAGGATGGAAGCGGTGATGAAATATATAGGGATGATAAGTCATATGCAAAAGTATTAACCGAAATCACGGGATATACTATGGCATCGGGGTTTGGCGCTACGACGTATTATGTACATAGTATTCAGAAACGTGTGCCGATAGGGGCATCGAAGATATGTACAATTATGGACTATCTTGGAATGGTACTGTCAGATACCGATACTCCTGTTATTGATTCAACAAACGCAGCGAGTTTGGGATTGTATGATGTCGAAAATCGAACGTTTGATAAAGAAGCAATTAAAAAAGCAGGGCTTGACTATAATATGTTTCCGGATGAGGAAAATGAATGTCATATTTTAGGCTGCTTGGATAAAAAAATACCTGTAGGCATAGCGATAGGCGATAACCAGGCTAGCTTTATAGGCTCTGTGAAAGATACTAAAAATAGTATATCAGTGAATGTCGGAACCGGGAGTCAGATTTCGTTTGTTATACCTAGGTATATATCAGGTGAAGGTTATGAAGTCAGACCATTTATTGACGAACAGTATTTACTTGTTAAGTCAGGGCTTTGCGGTGGTAGATCCTATGCTCTTTTAGAGACACTGTTTCAGGGTATAATAGAAGGATATAACAATTTTGTAGGTGTTGATCTTAAGGTTGAAAGAAATAATGTATATGCCTGGATGGATTATGTATTAAGTAATTATAAAATGCCATCAAATCATCCCATTACTATGCCACTGTTTAATGGCACTCGCGAGAATCCTACACTTAGGGCAAGCATTAGTAACATTAGTACAAACACTTTTACACATGGCGATTTGATTTATTCATTGCTTGAGGGGATGGTAGAAGAACTATGTACTGTTTATGATTTAGCTATAACCAAAGTTGATTTCAGACCAAAGGAATTAGTCGGATCAGGTAACGGAATCCGGTTTAATTCACATCTAAAAGACCTATTTGAAAACAGGATTGGTATGGAAATGAAACTAAGTGCAAATGAAGAGGAGGCAGCTTGTGGAGCTGCATTAAATGGATTGAATTATTTATAACTTTTTGTTTTGCTCATTACAAGAATTTATCAAGACTTCAATTGTTTCTTTTAAGGTATTGTTATCAATGTAATTATTACCTAAAGAGTATTGCATAGCATGAGCATCGAGAGCTGTATGTAATATTGCTGTAATAGAAATAACCTTGTCTATATCTGCACAACCGGTAGTCTTTATAATAAAATCAAATAACATTTTTCGGTATTGCTTGGATGCCTCGACCGTTGTTTCTGCAGCTTGCATTCCAAAGACCATGTGACTCTTCTTAAATAGTTTCATGGTCACGTTTGCTTGTCCAAATGCTTCGGAACGCATTACAAGATAATTAGCCATATCTTCTACTTTTTCACTTTCTGGCACATTTTTAAGACTGTCTAATATGAAAGTCGACAGATAAGAATCCCAAAAATCCATAAAAGCTTCCTGTTTACTGTCCCAATGTCGATAAAAAGAACCGACTGCATATCCTGCTTTTGCAGAAATGTCTTTAATGGTTGTTTCATCATATCCATTTTCTACGAATAAAAAAACCATAGCATTAAACAATTCATGTTTTGTGTTTTCTGACTTTGCATGTTGTTTTTCTGACATAAAAATTCTCCCTTATTAAAGAACAATAAATTTACGATGTGTAACTTATTATAAGTATATATTTATTTGGCGCAAGACCCATTTGGATAAAAATTAAGACAAACGGGTACGCGGATAAAAAATATTTGTGTAAAAATGAATTAAATTCACTTTTTCTAACGGGGATCAGGCATGGAAGGAGACACTATGCAAGTTGAAAAAGGAAAAGAAAAGTATCAGGAGATTTTTAAGGAAGGAAAAATCGGAAACATTGAAGTGAGAAACAGAACGGTTATGTGTCCCATGGGGTGCTCAGCTTCGCCGGGTGGTTATGTTAACCAAGCGGTTATAAACCATTATGTTGAAAGAGCAAAGGGTGGCGTTGGATTGATTATTATTGAGGTAACTTGTGTAGACGCGCCACAAGGACTAAATTCACTTAACATGCTTAGAATAGATCATGACCATTTTATACCCGGAATGACTAAGCTTGTGGACGCAATTCATGCACATGGAGCCAAATGTATACTTCAAATTAGCCATACAGGAAGAGGTGCAAAGCGAAAGGTAACAAATCTGCAACCGGTTGGTCCATCTCCTGTAGCAATGCCTATGATGTATATAGTTGGACTCGAGAATGAAGAACCCAGGGAACTTACAATTCGCGAAATACAACGAATTGAAGATAAGTATGCACAGGGAGCGCTACGAGCAAAAAAAGCAGGCTTTGATGGAGTGGAAATTCATTCTGCCGGGTATTATTTAGCAGTTCAATTCTTATCACGTAGTGCGAATATTAGAACTGACGAGTATGGAGGAGAACCTGAAAATCGTATTCTTTTCCATAAAAATATTTACGGAAAAATCAGGAAATTATGTGGAGATGATTTTACAGTCTGTATCAAAGCAACGCTTGCTATGGGTGATGATATAACCTTTGAAGATGGAGCATATTATGCTACAAGGTTTGCACAAATTGGATTTGCAGGACTGGAAGTAATGGCGGGAAGCACTAAGCAGTATCCGGATGAAACGGATATGCCGGCTACTAGTGGACCTGAAAATCAAATATTTGATATGTCAGCAATATTTAAAAAAATTGTTAAAGACAATGTACCTGATTCTAAAATGCAGTTTTTTGCCGGTGGAAGAGCACATGAACCTGTTGCAATGAACCAGGCATTATTAGATGGAAAATGTGATTTCGTATATCTGGGAAAAGCAATATTTGCTGAACCGAACCTAGTAAACCTAATTAAAGAAGATAGATATGACGAAATGCGGCCATGTCTTGGTTGTGGAATGTGTATGCAGGTACAACTAGACTCAGGTGAGCCGGGTAGATGTTCACTCAATCCTGTGCAAGGACGAAGTGATCAAAACTTTAGCTTGAATCCAACTAAAAATAAAAAGAAAGTAGTAGTTGTTGGTGCCGGCCTAGCTGGGGTAGAGGCGGCAGTAGTCGCTAAACAACGAGGTCATGATGTTATATTATTTGAAAAAGAGCATGAACCGGGGGGCCAGGTACATTACGCTCAGAGCACACCGCACAAGGATTATCTAAAGCGAATTATTCCATATTTGAAGAGAAAGTTAGAAGTTGCTGAAGTAGATGTTAGGTATAGTAATGAAGCAACAAAGGACTCTGTTTTGAATGAGAATTCGGATGTCCTAATAAATGCAACAGGTGTTGTAGATGGACATTTACCTATAAAAGGCATAACAAATCCGATAGTTCATACTGCAAAATCAATTCTTGACGGCAGATATAAAGCCGGTCAAAGAGTAGTTGTTATAGGTGGAGGTGTAACAGGAGCAGAGACGGCTGAGCTGCTTGCATCAGAAGGAAGAGAAGTCACTATAGTAGAAATGCTTGATGCAATTGCCGGGAAAATGATATTTGGAAACAGGCTCGTACTTCTTGCTCATCTTCGTGGATATGGCGTTCAGACAAAGCTGGAAAGTACAGTTTCAGAAATTAAGGACACATCAGTAATAATTAATACTAAAAACGGAATCGAAGAATTAGAGTGTGACACAGTAATAATTAGTGTAGGTGATAAACCAAACATCAAGTTATTTGAAGAGTTAAATGGTGCAATACCACTTGCGTTTAATATTGGTGATAGTAACATGCCTGATGGATTTTCCGAAAGTGTAGCAGCAGGACGGATGGTAGCAGCCGAATTAATTGATTAATTTATACTAGGAATGTATAAGAAGGGAGATTATTATGTTAACATGTGAAGGTAAAATAGCAGCAATTACAGGTAGTACAGGCGGTATAGGTTTGGCAACGGTTAAGAGACTATTAGAAGAAGGAGCTATTGTATATCCTATAGTAAGACGAGTTGAGTATATGGAAGAGTTAATAGCCGGCTTCGATAAGTCATGGCCGGGTAAAATAGGTAAAGTTATATGGTTTGATGCTTCAAAGATAGATACCATAGAAAAGGCTATTGCTGATGTATATGCTGATGCAGGGAAGATTGATATATTTATAAATAATAGTATTGCGGCAGAGGCTTCGGCAGGAGACGATAATACGACCGTAATTGGAACCAGTCATGAAACTATTATGAATATGTATGAGGGTATTGTAGGCGTATCGGCAGCATGTATGAGAGCGGTAATACCTCTAATGATAAAAGGCGGTGGTGGAAGTATAGTTAATAATTCATCATTGACGGCAAATTATGCTGATATGACACGTACTTACTATGGTATGGCAAAAGCTGCAGTAAATCTTTTGACTCAAAATACAGCATTACAATACGGACGTCATGGAATACGTTGTAATGCTATATTGCCGGGATTTACAGTAGGTGCCAATACATTAAATTTCTTACCAAAAGAATTTGTAGAAGAATGGCTTAAACATGCTCCAATCAGAAGGTTGGGATCACCGGAAGACCAAGCTAATGCAATAGTATTCTTCGCAGGAAATCAATCTGAATGGGTAACAGGTCAGTTGCTTGAAGTATCAGGTGGTTATGGTTTTGGTGCACCTGTATTTGGTGATATAGTAGAACCGGGTAACAAGTAAATTTAGCATAGTGTTATGAATGAGAGGCCTTTGTAAGTGGTAATTTAACCATAAAAACAGAGGCCTCTTTTTCAGTTTCCGAATACTCAATATTCTATTAAAAAAATATAAAGTGTGTTGACATTCGTATAAAACAAGAGTATTATTCAATTATATAAATTGTACACAATTAAATATTACACAACATAAATATTGCGTAACATAATGACGAAGGAGGAGTTTATATGAGCATTTATGATTTTACAGTAAAAGATGGAGATGGCAAAGAAGTTAGCATTAAAGATTACGAAGGTAAAGTAATGTTAGTGGTTAATACAGCTACAGGGTGCGGATTCACTCCACAATATGAGGGACTTGAGAAGTTGTATGAAGAGTATCATGATAGAGGATTGGAAATTCTTGATTTTCCATGTAATCAGTTTGGCCACCAAGCTCCGGGAAGCAATTCAGAAATAACTGAATTCTGTACTATGAAATATGGAACAAAATTTCCTCAGTTTGCAAAGATAAATGTTAATGGAGAAAACGAAGAACCATTATATCACTTTCTAAAAGAAGAAAAGGGTGGTATGATGGGGAGTAAGATTAAGTGGAATTTCACTAAGTTCTTAGTAGATAGAAATGGAAAAGTAGTTGAAAGATTTGCGCCAACAGAGACCCCTGCTAAGATGGAAAGTAAAATTCAAGAATTACTGTAAAGGATGATGCCAAATATGAAAGATAAGTATCAGTCATTAAAGTTAGAAAATCAATTGTGCTTCCCATTATATGCATGTTCGAAGGAAATAGTACGTAGGTATAAGCCGTATCTGGATGAAATAGATTTGACCTATACACAGTATATTACAATGATGGCAATGTGGGAACACAAAAGTTTAACTGTTAAAGAATTGGGTCAATTATTATATTTAGATTCAGGAACTCTAACTCCGGTTCTAAAAAAGCTGGAAAAAAAGGGATTTATTGAAAGAAGACGTTCCGAAGATGATGAAAGAAGTCTTGATGTTTCGCTTACAAAAAAAGGCGAAACGCTTCGGGATAGAGCGCTTAAAGTACCGGAACAAATGGCTTCCTGTATTAATTTAGAACCGGACGAAGCACTAAATTTATATAAATCGTTAAATAAAATAATGCATAATAATGAGGGCGAAAGATGAAAAATATAAGTATTGACAGCAACATGAAGAGTATTTGGCGTTATACACGAGTGGGGTGTTTGCAATATAAAGTAGATGTCCAAAATACAAATGACGACATGTGGAAATACTTTAAAAGCGAAATACTTAAGCGAGTGAAGAATACTATTTTTGACTATGATATAAATGATATACCGAATATAAAAGAATCAAGAGAAGCATATAAAGCTTTTGGCAAAGATCCAAGTAGATATAGAGTTTCTTCAGAGGCCTTATATCGAAGAATTGCCAAAGGACAGGGATTGTATAAGGTGAATACAGTTGTTGATATAAATAATATGATTTCGCTTAAATCAGGATTTTCTGTTGGCTCATATGATATATCCAACCTGAATGGGGATTTGATTTTACGAATTGGTAAAGAATCCGAAGCCTATAAAGGAATCGGAAAAGAAGAGATTAATATAGAAGGTTTGCCGGTTATATCAGATAAAGAAGGTGCTGTTGGTAGTTCCACGAGTGACTCAAGACGTGCAATGATTACTGAAAATACTAAAGAGGTTTTGACTTTGATATATTCTTTTTCAAACAATCAAGACCTAGAACAAGCATTGAAATATGGAAAAGATTATCTTGAAAAATATGCAGATGCGAAGAAGGTTGAGAGTATAATATGTCAGTAGAAGGGAGACAGCAAATGAAAATAGCAGTTAGATATTATACAAAGTCGGGTAATACAAAAAAAGTTGCGGAGACTATTGCATCGAAGCTTAGAGTGGAAGCGTATGACTTGAGTGAGGAAGTCAGTGAAGATACGGATATCTTGTTCTTGGGCAGTTCCCTATATGCTTTTGACATTGAAGCAAGTGTTAAGGACTATATAAGCAAGTTGGATAAAGGGAAAATTCAAACCGTTGCATTGTTTGGTACATCAGCAATAACTAAGAGTGGTAATAGAAAGATGGAAAAGCTTGTATTATCTAAAGGCATACCTGTCGTACCACAATATTATCATTGTAAGGGAGAATTTAAAGGTATAAATAAGGGGCGACCTAATGAAAATGATTTAGAAGACGCAAGAAAGTTCGCAGATTCAGTAATAGAAAAACTTAAGTAAAACAAGGGGCTGTCAACAGCCCCTTATTATTTTACTATTTATAACTATACACAAGTATACCCGCCATCTATAGGCATGATTAAACCGGTCGTGTATGAAGCTTCATCAGAAGCAAGATAAACTGCGGCAGCAGCTAATTCAGGACCATTTCCATATCTGCCGAGTGGTACAGCTGATTTCATATATGCAGTGAATTCAGCACTGCTCAAAGTTTCTTCAGTTAACTCAGTAGCAAAATATCCGGGACATATGCAGTTAGCGTTTATACCATATTTTGCCCATTCGGCAGCAGTTGCTCTTGTGAAGTTTACTACAGCGCCTTTCGCAGCGTGATAGGCAGCAGAAGGAAGTGCTAAGTTTCCGACTAAACCATACATAGAGGCAATATTAATAATCCTTCCATAGCTCTTCTTCATCATTATTTTACCAAATTCCCTTGTAGTAAGAAATACACCGGTTTGGTCTACAGTAATATCTTTATTCCAATCTTCCAGTGTAGTATTTTCTATTGGAATTGTACCGCCGGCACCGGCATTGTTAATAAGAATATCGACTTTGCCGTATTCATTTTCAACGGCTATCGCAGCTGCTTTTACAGCCTCTTCACTCGTAACATCACAAGGAACTGCAATACACTTTACTCCAAGTGCTTTGATGTCTTTTTTTACGGATTCCAGTTTCTCTACTCTTCTTGCTAAAATAGCAATATTTGCACCTTGTGTTGCTAAGGCTTTTGCCATATAAACTCCCAGACCTGAGGAAGCTCCGGTAACTACGGCTACACGTCCTTTTAAATTAAACATTTCTTATCCTCCTGTTTGCCTTGTTAATAAGTTATAATGCTTTCTTTTCAATTACTATAGTTGAATCAAGAAATAAAGTCAAACAAAAAGGAGTATAAAAATTGTTTCTAAATTATATGTAATAGTGGTATTATATGTATGGTAACTGTTTAGTAAACAGTTATAGATTATTGAAATATAGGTGTAAAATGAAACGATTACTTAAATATTTAAATGGTTATTATAAAGAGTCGATTATAGCCCCATTCTTCAAAATGCTTGAAGCAGGTTTTGAACTTTTAATTCCATTAGTAACGGCAGGAATTATTGATTATGGAATTAAAAATGGTGATACAAGATATATCTGGAGTCGCTGCATTATTTTGGTTTCTTTAGGAATAATAGGTTTAGTTTGTTCATTAACTGCGCAGTATTTTGCCGCAAAAGCAGGTATGGGATTTGGAGCAAATGTTCGTCAAGCAATATTCATACATATTAACAAATTAGGATACAAGGAATTGGATAATATAGGTGCATCAACCCTAATTACAAGAATAACAGGCGATGTAAATCAACTTCAAACAGGAGTAAATTTATTTCTAAGACTGTTTTTGCGTTCGCCATTTATTGCGTTAGGTGCAATTATAATGTCTCTTTCTATTAGTCCTACTATGACTGTAATATTTATAATAGCAATGATTTTTATATCACTTGCAATATTCCTAATAATACGAGTTACAGTTCCGGCATATAAAAAGATACAGTCTTATTTAGATAAAATTGTATTGCATACTAGAGAAAATTTTTCAGGAATACGCGTGATACGAGCGTTTGAAGGACAGAGAACTGAAACAGGTGAATTTGAAGATGATAATGATGGATTAAAGAAATTACAGATAGCAGTTGGGCGAATATCGGGACTTATGAATCCGATAACGTTTACATTGGCAAATCTGGGAATTATCGCAGTAATTTATATCGGCAAAAACCTTGTTTATAATGGATCAATAACGCAGGGAGAAATAGTGGCACTAATCAATTATATGACACAGGTTTTACAGGCATTGCTTGTAATTGCAAATCTGATTATAACAGTATCAAAAGCTACGGCAAGTGCCAATAGAGTAAGTGAATTTCTAAGCATTAAACCGGAAATGAAAGAAGGTTCCAATAAAGAAGAAATTACTATTAATGAGATAGAATTTAAGCATGTGGGCTTTTTATATAGTGGAAGTGATGAGCAGGCGTTAAGTGATATTAGTTTCAAAATAGAAAGAGGCCAGACTTTAGGCATTATTGGAGGTACCGGGAGTGGTAAGTCAACACTTATTAATTTAATACCAAGATTTTATGATGCAAATACCGGCGAAATTCTTGTTAATCGAAAGAACGTCTCGGATTATAAATATAATTCAGTTAGAAAGCATGTGAAAATAGTGCCACAGAAATCTATCCTTTTTAGTGGAACGATAAGAGATAATATAAAGTGGGGGGACGACTTTGCTTCAGATCATGAAATTATTAAAGCATTGGAAGAAGCACAGGCATTGGAGTTCGTATCACAAAAGGACGGACTTGAAACCAAAGTACAACAAGGCGGAAATAATTTTTCGGGAGGTCAAAAGCAGCGTCTATGCATAGCTAGGGCTTTAGTGGGAAAACCTGATGTGTTAATTCTTGACGACAGTTCTTCTGCACTAGACTATGGTACAGAAGCTAAGTTGCGCAAATCCCTTAACTCAGGTAAAGAAAATAGAATCACTATTGTAGTTTCTCAAAGGGTATCTGCGGTTAGAGAATCAGATGTTATAATTGTTTTAGAAGAAGGGGTACTAGTTGGTATAGGAAGTCATGATATATTGATAAGAGAATGCGGCGTTTATAAAGAAATATATACCTCTCAGACTAATGGAGAGGAGGCAGCAGATTATGCGTAAACGAAAGAATATTGTCGGACGTATTTTTACACTCTTAAAACCCTATATAGCATATATATTATTACTTGCAGCATTTAGTATACTGACAGTTGCAGGAACTCTTTATACACCGATACTCATCGGCGAGGGAGTTGATAAACTAGTAGGTATAGGAAATGTAGATTTTAAGGGACTTAACAGTACAATTATTAAATTTTTGATAGTTGTTTTTGCTACAATGATATTTCAGTGGTGCTCATCGCTTGTAACGAATCACATAACTTTTAATGTTGTCAAGAGCATGAGAGAAAAGGCATTTGAGCATTTCCAGAAATTACCGGTAAGTTATATGGATTCACATTTTGCGGGTGATACAATAAGTCGGATTACTACAGATGTTGATCAATTTTCAGATGGTATGCTAATGGGATTAGCGCAATTGTTTACCGGAGTAATTACAATTATTGGTACTCTTTTATTTATGCTTATAATTCATCCCGGTATAACATTACTTGTTGTTTGTATAACACCGATATCATTTGTTGTTGCGTATTTTTTGGCGGGAAGCACATATAAGAGCTTCAAAGAACAGTCATCTACAAGAGCTAAAATGACTACCCTTGTAGACGAGATGGTTGGAAATCAGCAGGTTGTAAAAGCTTTTTCAAGAGAGAAGCATATTGAAGACGATTTTAACAAGTTAAATGAATCACTTAGAAAAGTAAGTGTGAGAGCGGTATTCTTTTCGTCTACGGTAAATCCAAGTACTAGATTTATCAATGGACTGGTATATACGGGTGTATGTGTTTATGGAGCTTTTGCAGCAATAGGAGGTGGAATATCGGTCGGACAACTTGCAAGTTTCATAAATTATGCAAATCAATATACTAAGCCGTTTAATGAGATATCAGGTGTTATTACAGAACTGCAAAATGCTCTGGCATGCGCATCAAGAGTATTCGAGTTTATGGATGAAGAGGAAACGGAAAATGCTAATAAGGATGAGAAGATAGCTGATAATTTATGTGGTGAAATTACTTTTGAAAATGTCTTCTTTTCATATGATAAAGAAAGAAAATTTATTAAGAAGCTTAATATAGGGACGAGACCGGGACAGAAAATCGCACTTGTAGGACCAACAGGTTGTGGCAAAACCACATTAATAAATCTGATTATGAGATTTTATGAGATAAATGATGGAGAGATTAGAATAGATGGCTTTAATATACAAGAGCTTGATAAAGATTCGCTGAGACGAAATTTTGGAATGGTTTTACAAGATACATGGTTAAAGACCGGTACGATTGCTGACAATATTGCGTATGGAAATGTTAATGTGACAAGAGAAGAAATTATAGAAGCGGCTAAAAAAGCTCGAATACATAGTTTTATAAATAAGCTGCCTGATAAATACGATACAATTATCTCGGAAGGGGGCGAAAATATATCTCAAGGACAGAGGCAGCTGCTTAGTATTGCACGAGTTTTTCTTAGGAAACCGCCAATGCTCATTCTTGATGAAGCAACATCTTCTATTGATACACGTACAGAAATAATGATACAAGAAACTTTAGACAAACTTATGGAAGGACGAACGAGTTTTATAGTTGCGCACAGATTATCAACAATAAGAAGTGCTGATAAGATATTGGTAATGTCAATGGGGCAAATAGTCGAAAGTGGTAAGCATGAGGACCTCATCAATCTAGATGGATTATATAAACGAATATACGATAGTCAATTCAGTGTTGGAGGAAACAGTTAATGAAAATTTTGAATTTCGGTTCATTAAATTTAGACAATGTATATAGTGTGGATCATATATTGAAACCCGGTGAAACTTTATCATCATCGGAAATTAAGACATTTCCCGGAGGGAAGGGGATGAATCAATCGATTGCCCTTGCTAAGGCAGGAGTACATGTATATCATGCAGGTCAGATTGGTAATGATGGAGATATCCTTATTGAGGAATGCATAAAATGTAATGTAGATACTGAATTTATCAAAAAGGTAGATGGGAAAACCGGTCATGCGATTATACAAGTAGATAAAGTTGGTCAAAACTCGATATTATTATACGGTGGTGCCAATTCAACTATTTCAAATGAATATATTGACTTTGTTTTGAACAAATTTACTAAGGGCGATATGATTCTTTTACAGAATGAAATAAATATGTTAGACTACATAGTGGACACAGCGTATGAAAAAGGTATGAAAATAATTCTTAATCCGTCACCATACAACGATAAGCTAAAAGGGATTGATTTCAAGAAAGTTTCAATGTTCTTAATTAATGAAGTTGAAGGAGAACAGATGACGGGAAAAACGCAAACTGATGAAATTTTAAGAACTATAAAGGAAAAGTATAAGGGCGCACAAGTGGTTCTTACACTTGGTGGTAATGGAGCGATTTATCAGTCTGAAGATAAGTGTATTTCACAAGGGGTTTATAAGGTTGAAACAGTAGATACTACAGCAGCTGGTGATACTTTTACAGGTTATGTTATTGCGTCAATTGTCAGAGGAGAACCGATTGAAAAGGGACTGGAATTTGCTGCAAAAGCTTCAGCCATTACGGTTTCCAGAAAAGGTGCTGCACCATCTATTCCATATAGAAATGAAGTTGAGAACTTTATTTACTAGCAATGAGAAGCGATAATTGATATAATATTATGAAAACTTACTAATACACATATGTACACTTGAATTAGGAGGGATTGTCATGGCTAATAATACTATTTTTGCTATAGGACGTGAATTTGGAAGTGGCGGACACGAAATCGGAAAGAAACTTTCAGAGCAACTTGGAATCCCGTTCTATGATAAAAACCTAGTTAATATGGCGGCTGAAAAGCTTGAAATAAGCAGTATAACAGCGGCAACTCTTGACGAGAAAACATTGGATTATTTTTTATCATCATATAATGCTGAAAGTGATGGAGTACCTGATGATGAGACGACTCTGCCTCTAAGTGAGCAAATGTATCTTGTTCAAGCGGAAATAATAAAAAGTCTTGCGGAGAAAGGCTCATGTGTAATAGTCGGCAGATGTGCAGATTACATTCTACGTGATAAACCCAATTGTGTTAATATATTTATATTTGGTAAAGAACAGGAAAAAGCGGAACGTGTTGCAGAAATATACTCGGTATCCGTTAAGAAGGCAAAAGAAAAGATGAAGAAAACGGATGCCGAAAGACGTTATTATTATGAGTCTAGAACGGGACGTACTTGGGCTTCGTATGATAGTCATCAGGTATTGTTTAATTCAAGTCTTCTGTCGATAGACGAGATAGTTAATGCATTGGCATGCATGGATGAAGTAATTGTGCCAAAATAACGTACAGTTATTAATGAGGAGATTTTAATTATGGGTGAAGTATTAAATGCAATAGATAGCATCTTAAATAATTTTGGGTATTATATAGATTTTAACAACATTCCAACAATAGCATTTTTAATAGCGGGAATTATAATCTCAGTAGTAATATGCTTTTTTGGACTTAAGGTAAAGAGAGTTTTAGGATGTTTATCAGGAATGTTTATTGGGGTGGCAGTAGGTGCCGGTGTTATTTTAGGATTTAATCTTTCAGGTACGCTTGCATTAGTAGTTGCAATTGCAAGTGTGGTTATTTTCGGAATTTTAAGTGCAGTTTTCGTAAGGATAGGTGTATTCATCCTTATGCTTGTTTATACTATGTCCCTTGGTATAGCTGTATTACCTGTTACTCAAGTTTGGGCATTGGCTATAAGTGGTGGAGTGGCAGTTCTCATTGCTATATTGGCAGCTATTTTTATGGATCCGTTTATAATAATAGTAACAGGGTTGATGGGTGGACTAAGTATAGGACAATACGTGGGGACTCTAATTAATCAAGAGAGCAATCTTTTATTGGTATATGGAATATCAGCCGGTATGGCTGTAGTTGGTATTATAATTCAATTTATGATGCATTCAAAAAAAAAGATAAGACAAGAAAAGGATGTGGTTGAGAAAGTAAGAGAATCTTCACTTGAAACTGAGGTAGAGAAGGCAAGAAACATCCTTGATGAAGAAAGCAGTTTTGATGATGAGGACGAAAATAGTGACCTGTCAGTTCATAAAAAAGACGATGAGATAGAATTTATAGATATTGATGACTAAAGTACGTTTTATGACACACCCTCTGAGATATGATTTGTATATCGAAGGAGGGTTTTGTTATGGAAAACGTTATAAGAAAAGTTACAATCGGAGTGTGCATACTATTACAAATAATTATCACAGCACTGTATGTGTTTGGAAATAATAGTATGGAAGGGTACATTGCTTTTATACTGTGGATATTCTGTTTATTGATTTCATTGGTGTTAAAGTCGGATAATGAAACGCTGCAAACGCGTAAGGAAAATATAAGAAAACAAAGCTTGAAAAGAAAGCCCTATATGTTATAATTCTCGTAGTGATAGTTACTTGATGCAAATACGCTAAGGCGCATTTAAAACAGAGGAGGCTTTGTACATGAGATTAGACATGCATTGTCATGTGAAGGAAGGTTCTATAGACAGTAAGGTGGGACTTGAAGAGTACATTACTAAGCTTGAAAAGAAAGGTTTTCAGGGAATGCTGATTACCGATCATGATACTTACAAAGGATATCGTTATTGGAAATCTCAGATGAAGAATAAAGTTCATAGAGATTTCGTCGTTTTAAAAGGAATTGAATATGACACCTGTGATGGTGGTCACATATTATGTATTATGCCGGAAGGTGTAAGAATGAGATTATTAGAATTAAAGGGTTTACCCCTTTCTGTATTGATTAACTTTGTTCATCGCCATGGAGGAATATTAGGACCGGCTCATCCGTGTGGACAAAAGTACATGAGTTTTACTAATGCAAAGCAATATAAGAAGAATCCGGATATAATCAAAAAATTTGACTTCGTCGAAGTATTTAATGCTTGTGAACCGGAAGAATCTAATGCAGCAGCACTTGAGCTTGCGATGGAATATAATTTGCCGGGTGTTGGTGGCAGCGATGCACACAAGATAGACTGCGTTTCTATGGCTTATACTGAATTACCCAAACATGTTAGCAGTGAAACAGAACTTATAAATCTCGTTAAGAAATGTGCTCCAGAGGAATTGGGTGCAGGAGGATTACTTTATAATAAAACTACTAAGGATAAAATCGGAAAGATTAATCAAGTGCTTGTTTATTCATTCTGGTTCTACAATAAGTTTGGCGAGTTAGTTAAAAGACATAAGAGAAGACTAAAAGGGGAATTTGAAAATCCGGTGGATCCTATAGATCCAATAGATGTAAATTATTTACACCATATAAAGAGATATAAAGCCGAGGCATAATGAGAATGCCTTGGCTTTTTTACGCAATATGAGAGTATTTCGCTATTTGACTACCTTGCCCCTTTCAAGTATAATTTTTTATGTATGAATTTATACTTGAAAGGGATAAAGCTATGGAAATATATAAGTTGTTTGCCTATTTTATTATATATGGAACTATAGGTTGGGCTACAGAGGTAGTGTTTGCAGGATTTAAAGAAAGACGTTTTGTTAACAGAGGGTTCTTAAATGGGCCGATCTGCCCTATTTATGGTATTGGAGTAACTCTTGTCGTGACATTAGTAAAACCTTTTTCATCCAATATATTATCACTATACTTAGTATCAACTATAGTTGTTACTTTGGTTGAATTGATTACAGGCTTCTTAATGGATAAGTTATTTCATCATAAATGGTGGGACTATACAGGAATGCCTCTAAGTATAGGGGGATATATATGTCTACCATTTTCATTTATATGGGGGATCGCCTGTGTATTGATAGTCAAGGTCATTCATCCGATTTTTGAAAGATTTGTAAACTGGATTCCAAATATAGCTTTAATAATAGTCATGATAGTATTAGTAATAGTACTACTAGTTGATATTTCCGTTACCTATGTTGAGGTTCTAAGGTTAAATAGACAGTTAGAGAGCATGACAAAGATAGCCAAAGACTTACATGCCATCTCAGATAGAATAGGTATCAATATATTCGAGAGAGTACAGGACACTTTTGATTTGCAGGAAAAGCTAAGTCATATTAATGCTGAACAAAAAGAG
The DNA here is from genome assembly GCA_047973235.1 of Suipraeoptans sp. GTDB lineage: Bacteria > Bacillota > Clostridia > Lachnospirales > Lachnospiraceae > Aequitasia. The sequence goes on from JBKEBP010000012.1 coordinate 29,682, forward strand.
AGAATACTAAATTTGAGGGTTAGGTATAGAGAGGCTATGAGTGGAGGTAGAATAAGAAATCGTTTGATTAATGCATTCCCAACTATGCAGTCAAGAAAATACAAAGACAGTCTTGATAGTTTACGAAAAAGACTTAAAGAAGAGGTTGATAAAAGAAATCCCAGAAGAAATGGGAATTAGTAAATGATTGATTAATTATATGCAGATTAAAAGGTTTCTTGAAAGTGAATGAAACATTGTGATAGAATAACCGAAGAATACGGATTGGAGGAAGTAGAAATGGGAATGACAATGACACAGAAAATATTGGCAACTCATGCAGGGCTTGACAGTGTAGAAGCAGGTCAACTGATTATGGCGAAGCTTGACGTAGTCATGGCTAATGATATAACGGGTCCAATGGCAATACCTGTTATGAAGGAAATGGCAGAAAATGTGTTTGATAAGGATAAGGTGGTTTTGGTACCGGATCACTTTACACCAAATAAAGATATAAAATCAGCAGAGAATTCCAAGTCACTAAGAGAGTTTGCGATAGCACAGAAGCTAACACACTTTTATGAAGTTGGACAAATGGGGATCGAGCATGCACTTCTTCCGGAAAAAGGAATAACTGTTGCAGGAGAGTGTATAATTGGTGCAGACTCACATACCTGCACATATGGAGCACTTGGAGCATTTTCAACAGGTGTTGGCACAACTGATATAGCAACAGGTATGGCAACAGGTGAATTATGGTTTAAAGTTCCGGGAGCAATTAAGTTTATTTTGACCGGCAGGCCTTCTAAATATGTGAGTGGTAAAGACATTATAATACATATAATAGGGTTGATAGGTGTAGACGGTGCACTCTATAAATCAATGGAATTTCTAGGAGATGGTATAGCAAATTTATCTATGGATGATAGATTTACAATGGCTAATATGGCAATAGAAGCAGGTGCAAAAAATGGTATTTTCCCCGTTGATAAACTTGCTAAAGAATATATGGACGAGCATTCATCCAAAGAATATAAAGTGTATGAAGCAGATGAAGATGCAATTTATGATGAAACTATAGAAGTGGACTTATCCAAAGTCCGTCCTACAGTTGCATTTCCACATCTACCGGGTAATGCAAAGACAATAGATGAAATTGAAAATATGAATCCGATTAATATTGACCAGGTTGTAATAGGTTCCTGTACAAACGGACGTATGGAGGACTTGCGTCGAGCTGCTGACATATTAAAAGGACATAAGGTTAAAGAAAATATTAGAGTAATGGTAATTCCTGCAACACAAAAAATATTTAAGCAATGTATTAAAGAAGGATTAGTGGATATTTTCATTGATTCCGGATGCTCATTCAACACACCAAGTTGCGGTCCTTGTATGGGAGGCCATATGGGAGTTCTGGCAGCAGGAGAGAAATGTGTGTCTACGACAAATAGAAATTTTGTTGGCAGGATGGGACATGTAGATTCGCTTATTTATCTTGCTTCACCGGAAGTGGCAGCAGCGAGTGCAATTAAGGGGTATATAGCAAACCCTGAAAAGATAAAGGCAGGTGATAAATAATGGAAGCAAAAGGACATGTATTCAAATATGGAGATAATGTAGATACAGACGTTATAATACCGGCACGTTACTTAAACTCATTCGATGGTAAAGAACTTGCAAAGCATGCTATGGTTGATATAGATCCCGAGTTTGCCGGAAAAGTTAAAAAAGGTGATTTAATAGTAGCTAAGAAAAATTTTGGCTGTGGTTCTTCCAGGGAACATGCACCTCTTTGTTTAAAAGAGGCAGGAGTAAGTTGTGTTATTGCCGAGACATTTGCAAGGATTTTCTACAGGAATGCGATTAATATAGGTCTTCCGATAGTTGAATCAGCAGATGCAGCAAATAATATTGATGCCGGTGATGAAGTTGAAGTAGACTTTAACAAAGGAATTATATATAATAGAACGAAAAATGAAGAGTATAATAGTCAGCCATTTCCGGAGTTTATGCAAAAGCTAATAGCGGCAGGTGGTTTGGTTAACTATATTAACAATAAAAAATAAGTGGAAGGAAGATAGGATGAGTATTAAGTATTGTAGTACACGGAATTCCGATTTAGAAGTAAGTGCATCGCAAGCTATATTAAAAGGATTGGCTTCAGATGGAGGCCTTTTTGTACCAAAAGAAATTCCTAAGTTAAATGTGAACTTTGATGAATTAAAGGAAATGAGCTATCAGGAAACAGCATATGCTGTTATGAAAGAATTTTTGGATGATTTTACTGAAAGTGAACTAAAAAATTGTATTAATGAAGCTTATGATGAGAAATTTGATACGGAGGAAATTGCTCCGCTTGTTAAGGTTGATGGAACATATTTCTTGGAATTATTTCACGGAGCTACAATAGCATTTAAAGATATGGCATTATCTATTTTACCACATTTACTGACAACATCCGCAAAGAAATACAATGCTAATAATGAAATAGTGATACTAGCAGCAACTTCCGGTGATACCGGAAAGGCAGCAATGGCGGGATTTGCAGATGTCAAAGGAACCAGAATTATTGTTTTCTACCCAAAAGATGGTGTGAGTAAAGTTCAGGAAATGCAGATGCTTACTCAAAAGGGAAATAATGTCGATGTAGTTGCTATAAATGGCAATTTCGATATGGCGCAAACAGGTGTTAAAGAAATGTTTGAAAGTAAAGCACTCGAAAATGAACTGGCAAGCGCAGGTTATCAGTTTTCATCGGCGAATTCAATCACTATCTGAAGTTTAGTTCCACAGATTGGATATTATTTGTTTTGATACTCTAAACGTCTAAAAGAAGACGAAATAACCGAAGGTGAAAGAATTAATGTTGTTGTTCCAACAGGAAATTTCGGAAATATTTTAGCAGCTTACTATGCGAAGCAAATGGGATTACCAATTGATAAACTAATATGTGCTTCCAATGAAAACAAAGTATTGTTTGATTTTTTCCAGACCGGAATATATGATAAAAACAGAGAGTTTATATTAACTAGTTCACCATCGATGGATATATTGATTTCAAGTAATCTTGAGAGACTCATATTTGCGATTGCCGGAGAAGACTCAAATAAAACGAAAAAATTAATGGAAGAGCTTAAAACAAAAGGCAAGTATTCACTTAGTAGTGACATGAAAGAGAAACTATCAAGTTTTATTGCAGGATATGCAACTGAAGCACAAACTGCTGATGAAATAGCCAAAGTGTATAACAAAACAGGATATGTTATGGATACACACACTGCGGTTGCAGCTTATGTTTGCGATGAATACGAGAGAAACTTAAAAGATAAAAACAAATGTATAATAGCATCTACAGCAAGCCCATATAAGTTTGTTAAAAGCGTTATGACTGCAATAGACGGACAATATGCCAATTCAGATGAGTTTGACTTGCTTGGAAAGCTTGAAGCAGTATCAAAAGTTCCTATGCCAAATGCAATTAAGGAAATCTTAGATGTAAAACCACTTCATGATATAGTATGCGAAGTGTCTGAAATGGAAAATACAGTTAAGAATATACTAAAGGTATAGGAGGAAGTAAGCATGAGTTTCGAATTTCTATCGTACATACTAATATTTGGTGGTTTGTATTGCATTTATAACTTTTATAAAATGAGATTTTTAAAAGATTTGAGTAATTCAATTCTGCTGCCTAAAGATGTCAATCCGGATAAATGTAAGGACAAAGAGGCGTATATTAAAAAAACATCTCCCCCACTCTTGGCATTAGGACTATCGGTATTATTTAATGCAGGTCTGGATTTATATAATACAAATGTTGGAGGTCTTGAGGTACTTACTATTCCATCATATGTTATTGTGATAGCTGTTATTGTATGGGTTGCGATTGTAGTCAGAAAATATAATAAAGAATATTTCTAATTTCGATAGGTTTTGAAAAAGATGAAGCTTTGCAGTTTGTCTAAAATTATTATTACTTATCACCCATGGATATTGAAAAAGGAAAAGCGATAGAGTATAATACATATAGAACCTGAGATGCACGACAACTTCTATTATTTTGAACCTACAATACTTTAAACGGGATTCTCATTATCTCTGTAATATGTCAGGCCATCATTACGCAGTGGAAGACAGAAAAACAGATGCGGATGCCCACCTAGCGAGCGCTAGGAGTCAAAATATAGAAACCGGCATTTTGGGTCAACAATGAGCAAAACACATTGCCACGTAGTGGTAATATAAGAGAGAGACACTCTGACTGTTTACAGTCAAGAGTGTCTCTCTCTTATATTATGTCTGCGAAAGCAGCAATGAGTTTTGCGAATGTCCTCCACTGAGGAAACGCAAAGCGTTTTCGAAGTGCACTGTTTACAGTCAAGAGTGTAGTGGATTACAGTCAAGAGTGTATCGGGGTTGTCAAAACACCACAAATACTGTAAAATCAGACTAGCATATCTATACTTTGATATACTAAAAAAGGGGTGTACAATGGGAAAAAAGTTATCTAAGTACTTAAAAAGATTAAATATATTAAAGCTAATGAACAATGCTATGGATCATAATGTCGCAGCCTTCGCGGCTCAATCGGCATTCTTTTTTGTTTTGTCTATGATTCCTATATTGCTTTTATTATTAACACTAATACTTAATCTTCCACTAGCAGTTACGAGAGGTGAAATAGTAGAGATGGCAGTTCGAGTTTTTCCCTCTTCGGTAGAAAGTCTTATAACGTCAATAATTAATCAAGTATATGATCAATCTAATACATTTATCCCTTTTACAATTATTGTAGCTATATGGTCAGCAGGTAGGGGTGTAGTAGCTTTAACATCCGGCTTAAACAAAATATATAGCACGAAAGAAAAAAGAAACTATCTTATGGTAAGAATTAGAGCATCTTTTTATACATTGATTTTTATAGTAGTTATTGTATTAATACTTATTATTTCGGTATTTGGAAATACTTTGCGTGACTTTATAGTAGAGCATGCACCAATTACAGAGGAAATTATTGGACGAGTATTAAGACTTAGAAATACAGTGTCTCCATTTTTGGTTATGATTTTTACTGTAATACTATTTAAATTTCTTCCAAGCAGACATACTAAGTTTAAATATGAATTACCCGGAGCTATATTTGCTGCACTTGGGTGGTCATTAATTTCATGGATTTTTTCTGTTTATTTAAAGATATTTAGTGGATTTGCAACTATGTATGGAAGTTTGACAACCATCATACTTGTAATGATGTGGTTATACTTCTGTATGTATTGTATCTTAATTGGAGGGGAAGTTAACGTATTACTGTTTCCTAAAGCAGAAGAAAAGTCAGTTGTAATTAAAGAGAATGATATTAAAGAACAAGAGTCACTTCCAAAACAAGGGTTGCAATAATAGCTGTTTAAATATATAATTAAATTAAGAAATGAACGAAAGAAAAACGAGGTAATTTTGTGAGTGCGGTAACTCTCTAGACAGAAGTTTAATAAGGACAGGAGGCTTTTATTATAAAGCTTTTTTGTTATGTTTGGAGTTACCTCGTAAGTATACATGCAAAATGATGATGAATGTCATCATTTGTAGTCAATGACGATGGGTAAACTATCGTCATTTTTGCATATAAAAATAAGTTCATTTCTATTATGGGAAACTCTTATAAGGAGAATAAGGTGAATCAAAAATTATATAAATCAATACAATTCGAAGAAATTAAAAATGAAATAGCAGATTATACACTTGGAAAGAAGAGCCGGGAAATGTTGTTAAAAAGAGAACCCAGCAGCAATCTGTCTATGGTGAAAAAGCGTCTTATGGAGACGCAGGAATCGGTATTTATTCAAAATAGCGGCCAGCATGTGCCATTCATAGGAGTCAAAAATATTACTTCATTAACAGATAAAATTCAAAAAAGTGGGATTTTAGAACCAAGTGAACTGATAGAATACGCGGATTTTTTAAGAGGTACAAGACAAATCAAAAAATTCTTTGAAAAGAATGCTTATAATGCAGAGATACTTAATCAGTACGCAAGCAGTTTGCAGAACTTTGCAGAAATTGAGGATAGTATATATTCTGCAATAACCTCGGGGAGTATTAATGATGATTATACAAAGAGCTTAAAAAAAATTCGTAATTCGATAGTTAAGCTAGAAACCGATATCAATGAAAGTGCTCAAAAATTTTTACGGAATCCGTCAAATAGAACATATTTACAAGAAAATTTGGTGATAAAGAAAAATAATAGGTACACGGTACCTATAAAAGCAGAGTTCAAAAACAAGGTGAAAGGAAACGTAATAGAGAATTCATCAAAGGGAACGACTGTATTTATTGAGTTGTCAACGGTTTCTAAATATATGGAGAACCTACTTATAAAGCAGTCGGAAGAAATGGCGGAGATTTATCAGATACTTGCCAACTTAACAGGAATGATTTATGAGAGATTACCGGAAATAGCATTATCGATAGATACAATCACAGAGCTTGATGTTATTTTTGCAAGAGCGAAATATTCTATAAGTATTAATGGAAGGATGCCACAAGTAAACAACGAAGAGCGAATGGTATTAAATCATGCAAAGCATCCGTTACTAGGAAAACAGGCAGTACCATTAGATATCAATCTAGGAATAGACTATCGAACAATAGTCATTACCGGGGCAAATGCAGGGGGAAAGACGGTTGTATTGAAAACAGTTGCATTGCTTACGATATTAACAATGTATGGAATTCTAATACCATGTGAAGATGGTACGGAAATAGCCATTTTCGATGATGTATTTATAGATATTGGAGATAACCAGAGCTTGGAAAATTCACTTAGTACTTTTTCTGCACATATGTGTAATTTAAAGGAGATAATAACAGGAAGTAAAAGGAATACACTTGTTTTGCTTGATGAAATTGGCAGTGGAACAGACCCGAAAGAGGGGGCGGCTATTGGGATAGCAGCCATGGAAGAGATGTACAAAAATGGCAGCATCATTATGGCTACAACACACTACGGCGAAATAAAAGAGTATGCGATTAATCATGAAGACTTTACTACCGCAGCCATGGAGTTTGACAGAGAAACTCTAACTCCGTTTTATAAGCTTAAGCAAGGTGAAACCGGAGAGAGCGCAGCATTATTAGTTGCAAGACGAATGGGGTTACAGAGTTCAGTAATATCGAGTGCAAAGAGTATTATGAAGAATAAAGAGTATGGTACATCAAAAGTGAATTTTGTAAAATTGATATCTGAAAATAAAGTGACAAAAGAAAGAAAAAGATTTTCAAAAGGCGATAGAGTACATGTTAGTGATGAAGCAGAAGAAGGACTTTTTTACGAGTTGAGCGATGAAAATGTTGGGATTGTATTTATATCGGGTGGTATGAAGGAGATATCGTTAAAAAGGATAAAGCTTGTAACAGAAGCTACAAAGCTTTACCCCATAGGTTATGATTTAGAAAGTCTATTTGAAGACTTTTCAGTTCGAAAAAAACGAAAAGACTTAGAGCGTGGTTCAAAGAAGGCTCATAAACTGCTTAACAAAGAAATTAGCAGTCGTAAGATTAGATAGAGGATGATTGTCCTATCGTATTGTAGTTTTTAATTTACCAATACCTTCAATTTTACAGATAACCGTATCGCCTGAGACGAGGAATTTCGGTGGGTCAAAGCCCATGCCAACACCTGCCGGAGTACCTGTTGCAATTATATCACCGGCTTCCAAGGTCATACCTGCGGAAAAAGCCTCGATAATTTCAGGAATGGTATTAACCATTTGTTTAAGAGTTGACTGCTGACGCAGCTCACCATTTACAAAGGATGATATTTCATGAGGCTCATTAATGTCGAACTCATCGACAGTAATAATACATGGCCCCATGGATGAATAACCATCAAGACTCTTTCCATGGAACCATTGACCGTATTCACGTTGTAATGTACGTGAAGAAAAATCATTAAAAACACTATAACCCCATATATGATTAAGGGCGTCATCTCTCGAAATATTCTTTCCGCCCTTCCCGATGATGACAGCTAATTCAGACTCGTAATCAACATCGGAATCAAGAGAAAAGGCCGCATCAAGATAGGCGTCATTTCCACTTATAAAAGCTGCTCTCTTAGAAAAAAGGACAGGCTTTTTGATTTCATTTAGTTTACCATCATTTAGGGCAATTGAAGCTTCGGCAAGATGTGCTTTATAATTTACACCTACGCACAAAATATCATGAAGTGGTTTTGGAATTGGAGAGATAACTTTAACAGTTGTAAGTAAGGTTGCGTATACGCAAGAAGTATCAAGAGTTTCGCGAATAATTTGGTGTTCTTCATTTGTGGCATAACATATAAAGTTATTCATATCAGTAGTCAATCTACTATCTTTAATAATATGGTCGAGTGGAATAACATGACTTAAGTCGTTCGTAAGTACTCCGATATGTGATTTTTCATTGTGTATATAAGTTATAAAACGCATAAGATGTCCTCCTTATATATTTTGTATTTAACGGTGTCTATACTATAATTATATAGAGAATTTTCATATTTGAAAAGAGAATTTTCTTGACAATCGAAACTCTTATGGTAGAATATTTAGATATATCCTGAGTTTTGCAGTGAAAAAAGTAAAAACATCCCATCATGTTCGAGAAAGAGGGCATGGTGGGATGTTTTAGTAGACAGAATTGTGTTGTGCTTATTTCTTATTTGTGCTACTTTAAAACTTTTTGTATATCAGATAATGACCTACTCTTTTGGCTTAAATCCAGGTCAAATGCTTGCTCCATCTTTTTGATAACATCATCTCTATAATCAAAGAGATAATAGTTTTGGTCAATGTAAGAGCAGGAGTAATTAGTAAGGGATTC
>JBKEBP010000014.1:0-13055 GCA_047973235.1 Suipraeoptans sp.
AATAATAAGGAACCGCAGGGCATGCGGGGATAGCTTGTTAACACTTATCCCACTAGGGATATAACACAAGAAGCTCCCACTTCATAAAGCGTTGGCTTTAAGTGGTGAGAGTATGTCACCAACATTAATTTACAAGAGAAGAATAGCAAAATAATGTAAATGTCTTTTAAGGCTTTGACTTCAATTCGCGTTGTGGTCAAAGCCTTATTTTGCGTTTTGAGTGTTGTGTAAAAGTGTGAAATAGGGTATATTTTACTTATTGTGTATAACGGATCAAAGAAATGAGGAAGAGTAGTGGGCGGTATTTATCTGGGAATTAGAGTGGTTTCACCACTGATAGTATATATGGCTATCGGGATAGTAGCTAAGAAAATAAAGATATTAAGCACAAAAACATTTGATGAAATGAATAAACTCACATTTAGAGTATTTCTTGCACTATTAGTATTTGTTAACTCATACCAGGCAGATTTAAATGCCTTTTTTAGTGCAGATAGTTTAAAGGTGATACTAATAGCTATGGCTTCAATATTTATATTACTAAGTGTTTCGTTGATAATTGGTAGACAAATAATTATTGATAAAGAGCGACACATAGTTATTACGCAAGGAATTTACAGGAGCAATCTGATACTTTTTGGATTGCCGATAAGTATATCTATATACGGGGAAGGGAACCAAGCTACGATGTCTGTACTTATAGCGGTTATCGTCCCACTGTTTAATATTATTGCGGCCATTTTACTAAATAGTGCGAAAGGTGGTTCAAGAAACAAGCTTACACTTATACTTAGTGCATTAAAAAATCCATTAGTAATAGGATCTATTCTTGGATTGGCTATTAATGCCATTGGGATTACGTTACCGGAAATAGTATTTACTCCAATAGATAAATTGGCCGGAATCGCTACGCCGCTTGCGTTTATATTATTAGGTGGAAGTCTTGAGTTTTCAAATATAAAAAAGGACTTAAAAGCAATAACCTGTGTCAGTGTAATAAGACTTATAATACTTCCACTTGCAGTTATCACTTTTGCCACACTATCAGGGCTAAAAGATACTAATATTGTCGCACTCCTAGCACTATCGGGCTCCCCAATTGCTGTATCATCATATACGATGGCAAAGGATGCTGAAGTGGCACCTGCTCTTGCAGGAGAGTTAGTTGCAGTTACGACGGTTGTATCAACATTTACGATTTTTTTATGGGTAGCATCGCTTAGTAGTCTCGGCCTTTTATAGAAAGGGTCTATTTATAGAAAGAAGGTTAGTTATGATAAGGAAAATTAATAAAAACGACAGAGAATTATATATTGCGCTTGCAAAAAAGTTTTATAACTCGGATGCAGTAATGCACTCAGTTCCGGAGTCATATTTCGAAGCTACATGGAACGAAATGATAAGAAGTAATGATTATGCTAGAGGGTTTATACTGGAAGATAATGGCAAGACGGCAGGTTATGCACTCTTAAGTTTTACATTTTCTCAAGAAGCAGGAGGTAAAGTGGCATGGATAGAGGAAGTGTTTATTTTGCCTGAGTTTAGAGGAAGTGGTCTGGGGAGCCAATTTTTCGATTATGTACATATGGAAATCGAACCCGAGGTTAGAAGAGTGAGACTTGAAGTAGAGCCTGATAATTTGCGAGCAATTAAACTATATGAGAAACTTGGATTTGACGGTTTGCCATATACACAGATGGTTAAGGAGACAATTAGTTAGTATGACTAGTAAAAAAAATATTACAATGTTATTTATTACTGCATTTATATGGGGAACAGCATTTGTAGCTCAAAGTGTAGGAAATGATTACTTAGGTCCGTTTTCATTCAATGGTATAAGGTGCTTTATAGGAGGAGTTACCCTTATACCTTGTATAATAATACTTAAGAGAGTGAATCCGGTGATAAATGAAAAACTAATAAAGAAGGATTTGATAATTGGTGGCTTGATTTGTGGTGTGTTATTATTTGCAGCGAGCAGTCTTCAGCAGATTGGGATACAATACACAACTGTAGGAAAAGGCGGGTTTATCACTGCATTTTATATAGTGATAGTACCGGTACTTGGAATATTCCTTAAGAAGAAAATTGGCAAGAAAGTTTGGATAGCCGTACTTATTGCATTAATAGGTTTGTATTTGCTTTGTATAACAGAAAAGTTCGAAGTAAATAAAGGAGATATTTTGATACTTCTTTGTGCAATAGTTTTCTCACTTCATATAATGGTAATCGATTACTTTTCACCCAAGGTGGATGGGGTGAAGATGTCATGCATACAGTTTTTCGTTGCAGGATTTTTGTCCATTCCTTTTATGCTTATAAACGAAACACCAAGTATCAATCAAGTAGCAGAAGGCTGGTTTCCGCTTTTATATGCAGGTGTACTCTCATGCGGGGTAGCATATACTCTGCAGATACTGGGACAGCGAAATGTTAATCCGGCAATTGCATCTCTGATTCTTAGCTTGGAGTCATGCTTTTCAGTATTAGCAGGCTGGATAATACTAAAAGAAGTGTTGTCAATACGAGAACTTATGGGTTGCATACTTATGTTTGCTGCAATCATACTTGCACAGATGCCTAGTAAAAAAGTCGAAAGAACAAAAGATGAAATAGAAGAGGTGGCATAGATGAAGTTTGTTATACAAAGAGTATCAGAAGCTAGAGTCAAAGTAGAAGATAAAGTGATTGGTGAAATAGATAAAGGGTTCATGGTTCTAATTGGAGTAAGTGATACGGATACCAAAGAGATTGCTGATAAAATGGTCCGAAAGCTCATCGGACTTAGAATATTTGAAGACAGCGAAGGTAAGACTAATCTATCGCTTGAACAAGTGGACGGAAGTCTGCTTCTTATATCTCAATTTACCCTATATGCAAATTGTAAAAAGGGTAATAGACCGAGCTTTATAGAAGCAGGAAACCCATCCGATGCAGAAGCGATGTATGAATATATTATAGAAAAAGCAAAGGAAAATGTAAACGTTGTTGAAAAGGGAAGCTTTGGGACGGAAATGAGAGTCGAGCTTGTCAATCAGGGACCGTTTACTATTATTTTAGATTCAGAACAGCTGTAAAAAATATATAAACACGAAAATTTCATATATACTCACTTGACATACCTCTTTTGTAGTATTAAACTATTAGTTAGTTAACTAACAAAAAGAGGTGATATTATGATGGATTCAAATGATAGCTTATTTGCATTGACAAATAAATTATCACATATGTGTAATAAAGAAATGTTTAAGCGATTGAAGAATATTGGACTAAAACCCGGGCAAGCCGGGATTTTATTTTGTCTGATTAAAACCGGTCCACTTACGCAGAAACAACTTGCAAAAAGAATGTTTATAACAGCTCCTTCAGTTACTGTGACTATCCAAAAACTTGAGGATGAGGACTTGGTAATAAAAGAAGTTGATAAAATCGACAGAAGAAAAATCATTGTGTCTATTACTGAAAAGGGAAAGACTCTTATTAAAAGAGGCATGGGAAGCAGCGGCGAAATAGACAAGCTCATTTGTACAGACATGTCAGAAGAGGAAAGAATACAGTTTAAAGAATTGCTGCAAAAAGCGTTTGATACAATGAGTGCTAACGGAGGAAACAAGAAAGTATGAGTAAGCTAATTAAATTTTTAAAACCATATGGTGGTATAATAGCTCTGATTTTTGCCATATTAATGGTTCAGGCATATTGTGAATTGTCCCTGCCGACATATACATCGGACATAGTTAATATTGGAGTTCAGCAACACGGTATTACAGAAGTCATACCTCACGAAATCACGGAAGATGACCTTGATACCCTGTTACTTTTTGTTCCGAATGATGACAAGGCTACGGTAACTGAAGCATATGAAAAGAATAGTGAAAACATTTTAGAGCTTAAAGATTCAATAAAGGACAGCGATACAAAAAGTGATGAAATCGCTGACATATTGGAAACACCTATGTTTATAGGTGTAATAATGAATAACGAGGACTTCATGGAGCAGATGGGTGGAGACACTAGCAATACGTCGCCTGAAATGGACCTGTCAGATCCTCAAGTGCTGCAGGCAGCAGTAGAAAGTGGTGCACTGCAGGAATCCATTGATAAAGCTCTTGAAGGCATGCCGGACACTATAATATCGCAGGCTACATTTGCCTACATTGAAATGGCATATGATAATGCCGGTGTTGATGTTGAGTCAATTCAGGTTGACTATATGATTAAAGTAGGCGCTAAGATGCTCGGACTTGCGGGCTTAAGCATGCTGGCTGCTATAATTGTAGGATTCCTAGCTTCAAGAACAGGGTCAGGTGTAGGTCGTACGCTGAGAGGTAAGGTGTTTAAAAAGGTTGTAGGATTTTCCAACTCGGAATTTGATGATTTCTCGACCGCATCTCTAATAACAAGAAGTACTAATGATATACAGCAAATCCAGTTCATTCTTATTATGATGCTTCGTATGTGCCTATATGCGCCGATTATGGCAGCAGGAGGTATATGGAAGGTGTTCCAGACTAATGTAGACATGGTTTGGTTAATAGGAGTAGGCGTAGCAGCAGTTTCATGTGTGGTAGTAATTCTGTTTGTTGTAGTTATGCCGAAGTTTAAGATAGTACAGAAATTGCTTGATAAAATCAACCTGGTGAGTCGTGAGATACTAAGCGGACTTCAGGTAATACGTGCATTTGGAACACAAAAGCATGAAGAAGAACGATTTGATAATGCGAACAAAGATTATATGAAATTAAATTTGTTCGTAAATAGAGCAATGAACTTTATGATGCCTGCCATGATGCTGATAATGAACTGCTTAACGGTTCTAATCGTATGGATTGGTTCACACGGAGTTGATGCCGGAAATATGCAAGTTGGTGATATGATGGCCTTTATTCAATATGCTATGCAGATCATCATGTCATTCTTAATGCTTACAATGATATCAGTTATGCTTCCAAGAGCCGCTGTTGCAGCCGGACGTGTAGATGAGGTGTTGGTGAGCAAAACAATGATTAAGGATCCGGAGAATGCAGAGGCAACTAACAAAGACGAAAAAGGACTTGTAGAATTTGACAATGTATCATTTAAATACCCGGGAGCAGAGGAAAATGTTATCGAAGATATCTCATTTACTGCAAATCCGGGAGAAACCACCGCTATAATAGGTAGTACAGGTAGTGGTAAATCTACACTTATTAATTTGATTCCCAGATTTTATGACGTAACAGGTGGAAGTATACTGGTAGATGGTCATGATGTACGGAAGATTACACAGCACGATTTACGTGAAAAAATCGGATACGTGCCACAGAAGGGTGTATTATTCTCAGGTGATATTAAATCTAATATTTTATATAGCAATCCTGATGATACGGATGCAACAATGGAGAGGGCAGCAGCAGTTGCTCAGGCTACTGACTTTATAGAAGCAAAGGATGATAAATATGATAGTCCTATTGCTCAAGGTGGTACTAATGTATCAGGTGGCCAGAAACAGAGACTTTCTATAGCAAGGGCTGTGGCTAAAGACCCGCAGGTATATATTTTTGATGATAGCTTTTCCGCACTTGATTTTAAGACGGATTTATCTCTTAGAAAAGCACTTAGAGAAAAGACTAAAGATGCAACAGTTATTATAGTTGCTCAAAGAATAAGTACAATACTAAATGCAGAAAAGATTCTGGTACTAGATGAGGGAAAAATTGTAGGCCAAGGAACTCACAAAGAACTACTAAAAAACTGCGATGAGTATTACCAAATTGCAAGCTCACAGTTATCAGATAAAGAACTTGCTGAAGACATTAAGGAGGTGGGCTAAATGGCAGGACAAAAACAATCAAGAAGGCGTGGACCGATAGGCGGACCCGGACCCGGCGCACCTGTAGAAAAAGCAAAGAATTTTAAAGGCACAATGAAAAAGCTCATTAATTACATGGGTAGATATAAAATCGGATTACTATTTGTTGCGATTTTTGCAATAGGCGGAACGATTTTTAACATAGTGGGACCTAAGATACTCGGTCAGGCTACAACAGAGCTATTTAATGGTCTGATGTCAAAGGTATCAGGTGGTGACGGTATTGATTTTAATAAAATTGGTCAGATACTTTTATTCTTACTTGGCTTATATTTAATAAGCGCAGCATTTACATTTGCCCAAGGATTTATTATGACAGGCATTTCTCAGAAGTTAACATATAGAATGAGAAAAGAAATATCTGAGAAGATAAATCGTATGCCCATGAACTACTTTGACAAGATGACACATGGTGAGATTCTATCAAGAATAACGAATGATGTCGATACGCTTAGTCAGAGCCTTAGTCAAAGTGCAACGCAGATAATTACATCAGTAACAACTATAATAGGTGTTCTGGTAATGATGATTAGCATTAGCCCACTTATGACTCTTGTGGCAGTACTAATGCTTCCGTTATCTTTGGGACTCATTATGATAGTGGTCAAGAAGTCGCAGAAATACTTCAAAGATCAACAAAAGTACCTAGGTAATGTCAATGGTCAGGTAGAGGAGATATACGGCGGACATAATATTGTAAAGGCATTTAACAAAGAAGAAGACACTATTAAGACATTTAATGAGACAAATGAGAAATTATATAATTCTGCATGGAAATCTCAATTTATTTCAGGAATAATGATGCCGATAATGCAGTTTATCTCAAATATCGGTTATGTCATCGTAGTTGTACTAGGTGGTTACTTGGTACTCAAAAGTCGAATAGAAGTTGGTGACATTCAGTCATTTATTCAGTACGTAAGAACATTTAATCAACCTATTCAACAGATTGCACAGATTACAAATATGCTGCAGACAACAGCGGCAGCTTCTGAGAGAGTTTTTGAATTTCTTGAAGAAGACGAAGAGGTATATGACAACGAAAATGCAATTTCAACCGAAGGTGTTCATACCAATATAGAGTTTGATCATGTTAAGTTCGGATATTATGAAGATAAGATAATTATAAAGGATTTCAGTGCAGTGGTTGAGGAAGGTCAAACAGTTGCAATCGTAGGACCTACAGGAGCCGGTAAGACAACTATGGTCAAACTATTAATGAGATTCTATGATGTTAACTCAGGTGCAATAAAGTTGGGTGGTCGTGATATCAGAGAGTATAAACGTGACGAACTTAGAGGTGAATTCGGAATGGTTCTTCAGGATACATGGCTCTTTAAAGGCACAATAGAAGAAAATATCAAATATGGAAAACTGGATGCTACTCATGAGGAAGTAGTGGCAGCTGCAAAAGCTGCTCATGCACATAGGTTCATAACTACACTTCCGGGTGGATATGATATGGAACTAAATGAGGAAGCAAGTAATGTTTCACAAGGACAAAAACAGCTACTTACTATAGCGAGGGCGATACTTGCAGATCCAAGCATTCTTATACTTGACGAAGCAACCAGTTCGGTAGATACTAGAACTGAAGTGCGTATCAAAAAGGGAATGGATAATCTCATGGAAGGTAGAACAAGCTTTGTAATTGCACATAGACTATCGACTATTCGTGATGCAGATGTTATTCTAGTTATGAAAGATGGAGACGTAGTTGAGCATGGCAAGCACGATGAACTTATAGCTATGGACGGATTTTATGCTGCGCTTTATAATTCACAGTTTGATAGAAGTGCTTAGAAAGAGAGGTCTTGTTTATGGACAGATTAAAACAACAGATGGAGTTTATACTGGAAATAGATAAGGAAAAACATATAAATAGACAAACATATATTGCCGACGGTTCCAGGAAGGAAAACGACGCAGAACATGCATGGCATATGGCTATTATGGCTATTTTATTGCAGGAATATGCGACTGATGCCGTTGACATAACAAGGACTATTTCGATGATATTAATCCATGACTTAGTAGAAATCGATGCCGGAGATACTTATGCTTATGACGAAGAAGCTAAGAAGGATCAAGAAGAGCGTGAAAAAGCAGCAGCTGATAGAATATTCGGTATGCTGCCAACAGATCAAGGGACTCGTATGCGTGAACTCTTCGAAGAATTTGAAAAAGGGAAGACTGCTTCAGCCAGATTTGCCAAAGCACTGGATCGCATTCAACCTATGATGTTAAATGCTGCAGCCGGCGGTAAATCGTGGAAGGAACACGGTGTTAGTCTAAGCCAGATATTAGATAGAAATAAAGGAACAGCTGAAGATACGAAGCAGTTGTGGGAGTATGGATTTAAAGAGTATATTAAGCCACATATAAGTGAAGGTAATATAAAGAACGAATAGGGTTTTGGGGTGAAAAGTATGAAGTATGATGTGATAATAATAGGTGCAGGGCCGGGAGGAATATTCTCGGCTTATGAGTTGGTAAAAAGCAATAGTGATTTAAAAATAGCAGTATTAGAAACGGGTAATGAGTTAGAAAAACGTAAATGTCCAATTGATGGTAAGAAAATCAAAAGCTGTATTCATTGCAAAACATGTGATATCATGAGTGGATTTGGCGGAGCCGGAGCATTTTCTGACGGCAAGTATAATATTACCAATGACTTTGGAGGAACGCTATATAAATACGTTGGTAAAGATGAAGCAATAGAGCTGATGGAATATGTTGATGGAATCAACATGGCATATGGCGGTGAGGGTACAAAGCTATATACGACTGCTAATTCGGACATTCATAAGCTATGTATGCAAAACGAGCTAAATTTACTGAATGCATCTGTCAGACATCTTGGCACTGATATTAATTACATAGTGCTTAAGAATATGTACGATGAACTAAAAGACAAGGTAGACTTCAAGTTTAATTTTGCGGTCAAAGATGTGGAAGTAAACGGTACGTCATATATAGTTAGAGGCAAAGAAGAGACATTTGAATGTGATAAGTGTATTATATCCGTTGGACGAAGCGGAAGTAAATGGATGGAAAAAGTCTGTAACAAACTTTCTATTCCAACTAAATCAAACCGCGTAGATATCGGTGTAAGAGTTGAGATACCTGCAGAGATATTTTCTCATTTGACCGATGAGCTGTATGAAAGCAAGATTGTTTACAGAACTGAAAAATTTGAAGACTACGTTAGAACGTTTTGTATGAACCCACACGGGATTGTTGTTAACGAAAATACTAACGGAATAGTAACAGTTAACGGCCATAGCTACGAAGATCCGGCTAAGCAAACGGATAATACTAACTTTGCACTGTTGGTTGTCAAACATTTCTCTGAACCTTTCAAAGACAGTAATGAATACGGTGAAAGCATAGCTAAACTTTCTAATATGCTTGGTGGTGGCGTTATGGTTCAAAGATTCGGTGACCTTACAAGGGGGAGACGAAGCAACAAAAAGCGTATCATGGAATCGTTCGTTAGACCAACTCTTGATGCAACACCCGGAGATTTGAGTCTCGTGCTTCCTAAGAGAATATTAGACGGAATAATAGAAATGATTTATGCTCTTGATAAAATAGCACCGGGTACAGCAAATGAAGATACGCTTCTATATGGTGTAGAAGTTAAATTCTACAATATGGAAGTAGAGGTAGATGAGCATCTGGAAACTGAGTATAAAGGTCTATACGTTATAGGCGATGGCAGCGGTGTAACACACTCATTGTCACATGCCTCAGCTAGCGGCGTTTATGTGGCGAGAGAATTACTGGACAAAACATGTTAATGTAGATGTTGACTTATATCATATGGAGCATCATGTGTATATAATTGATTTAATAACTTAAGTACTAAAGTCGTATCATCGGGCTTTAAAGCAACTGAAATTACAGTGTTTATTTTATATCCGTTCCATTTGATTTTGTTGTCTAAGCATGCAATAGAAAGACATGTTTTTTTTGCAGGTATAAGTGAGTATACAATTACAACATCAGATTTGCACGCATATGACAATATCATTTCACGCTGTAAGACTTGTTGTAAATAATCTTCAGAGACTATACCATTTGAGATAAAGTCATTTGCAAGCATGTTAATAACATCTGTTTTCCCATCTGCAGTTACGTTCTTATGCCAAAAAGCAGTTTCGAATAAATCAGGTAATGCAGGTAGATTTGAAGCGTAATATCTCTTGATCTGATTACTCACGATATGAGCATCTATGTTCTCTTGATCAGTAACGGTAAAAAAGGGTGAAATAGTTATTGTTCTACAATTATATATATTAGTTATCATCTTATTGGCAGTGGTTAGTACTAAGTCTGTGTCGGAGAAATCATAGTAATCCTTCATATACACCGGTAACAGTGTCTTTAGTTCAATGTAATCATCAAATCTACTTAAAACGTTGTGTTTAATATTCCACGCACAGGATGTATTCAAGTGACTCATAATCACAGTTTTTAATTTGGGAGAAGTTCTGTTTGAGTAAGCAAGTGCACCTGATATACAAAAAGCAAGATACATGAGTTCGGTGTAATCAAGGAAATGGTTATAGTATTCTTTGGCTAAAGGTTGAAATAAATATGCTATTTCTAATGAAATAAGCAAATTAGTCCTAGTGATATCGTTATGCATATCAATATCATTTAAAAAATGAATCGGTAGTGAAAGATAACGAAGATATTGAAGAAGCGTTATATAAAAGTCTTCATTATCTGACAGATTGATGTTAAAGTTGGTTTTAATTGTCTCTATATAAGACCAAGCTAAGTGTATAATTGTAGTATCGATATATTGCTCTGTATTTTCAAAGCTCAATATCTCAGCATTTAATAGTCGACCACATGAAATATGCAGGTATATTTCTTTTAGTTCGATTTCGGAAAAGTTACAGTTTAACTTTTCTTCGAGCGAATTAAGCAGCTCAATTGTTGCTTGGGCTGAAATGGAATCAGTCATGGAAGCTACATTGGTGTCTGTTAATTCATATCCGTCAGTTATGCGATGATACATTATGGAAATAGCTAAGTTAAGGCATACGATATTAATATCTTCTAACAAGATATTGTATATATTTAAATAGTATTTAACTTCATCCATAATAAGATTA
This sequence comes from Suipraeoptans sp., assembly GCA_047973235.1. Lineage (GTDB taxonomy): Bacteria > Bacillota > Clostridia > Lachnospirales > Lachnospiraceae > Aequitasia. The sequence continues at coordinate 10,981 of JBKEBP010000014.1, forward strand.
ACAACAGTTTCTTCCAGAAATTGATATTTATAATATGTATTTCCTCTTGCGTTATAATTCCAATTATCGGCAAAAAGTTTGTTTAATATTACTCGGATTTTTCGCTCATCCTTGGAAAAGGATATATGGTTCTTATGCCTGTGTAGACTGATGCGTGGTGAATGTATGGTATAGGTATTCTTTAGAGCAATTAAATCGTGTTCTAAAGTAGTTCTGCTAATATACATTTCTTCCTCTAAATTGTCTAAGTTTAAAGGTGCATCAGAGGTACACAGTAAAAAAACGATATGGCGAACTCGGTCTTCTCTAAATAAAAACGAGTTGCTAGTCTGGTTTAAATCTTTCAGCACATGCTTGTTTTTGGAATCTAAAAAATAGCCTTTACTGTGTAAAGACTTAATTGAAATTCCGAAGCTTTCTAGAGCATCATTGATGGTACGGATATCATTTCGGACTGTTCTAGTTGTTACATTTAGGTGCTTAGCTATTGCCGCCCCGGTTACAACTTCACTGCGATTTTGAATATAATGCAACAGTTTACGTTGCCTGAGCGAAATGGGAAGATGATTCATACTATATACCTTCTCTCAAACATAATTATATAAATATTATATTATCTTGAGAGAAGGTGTAATGTCAAATTATTATTTCCAAGGATAAAGGACAACTTTTATTGCCTCACCACTTTTCGTGAGTTCGATTCCTTTATTAATCTCATCTAGAGGCAAAGTATGAGTTATAAATTTCTCTGTAGGAAACTCAGATGAGATTGCTAGCTCATATGCTCTCTTGGATTGGCTGTAGGATGCACCAAAGTGTCCCTTTATCCAAATGTTATTATAATGAATCAAGTTGCAATCGATTGATGTCATGCTTCCCTTTGGAACACCTCCAAAAAACACAACAAGTCCCCCTTTTCTAACCATGTGAATACTTTGAGATTGTGTGGAATTAACGGGAGTAGCGGAAATGACTTTATCTGCACCCTTTTGCGATGTTAATTCTAAAACTTTTGTAATAGGGTCGGATTTTGCACTATTTATAATGAAGTCAACACCGAACTGCTTAGCCATTTCAAGACGATTATCATTGATATCAATCATAATAACTGTATTCGCTCCCCTGATTTTAGCAAGCTGTGACATAAAGCAGCCGATAGGTCCGGCGCCAATAATAACTAAAGTGTCAGGATAACCGACTTGAATATTTTCCAGACATGCGAATACAGATGTTAGTGGTTCGCCAAGGCTTGCAGCTTCAAAAGAAACATTATCCGGTATTATGTAAACTCCACCTAGTCTTATTTTTTCTTCAGATACTGCGATGTATTGTGCAAAGCCACCTGTTCCGGCAAGTTTTGCTACTTCTTTGTTAGAACAGTTCTCTGAGTGTCCACTAATACATTCATCACATTCCATGCAGTATGTGCCCGGAAATAAAAATAGTCTGTCTCCTATATTATACTTATTCTGTTTAGGTCCAACTTCATCCACGATTCCGACTATCTCGTGTCCGAATAAGAAAGGGTAGTTTCCTTTTCTAGAGTCACTCGTTAAATTTCTGATATCAGATCCACACAGCCCAACGGCCATAATTTTTAATAGTAAGCCACCTTCCGGACATATCGGCTTGTCAATTTCTTCTATGCGAATATCATTTGGTCCATACATTAATGCTGCTTTCATAAAATAAACTCCTTTCGTTTGTTAATCTAATTATAAAGATGAAAATCATTATACTCAAACAGCATATTTCCACATATTAGAGGAAAATTTAATTTTGTAACATATAAGGATGTTTGTTATCATTATTAAAATACATGGAATAGGAGTACTGAACAAATGGCAGATAACTATATAATAGGTATGGACTGTGGTACCACAAATATAAAGGCAATCATCTTAGGAGACGATGGAAATGTAGTTGCAAATGCAAGCAGACCAAATAAATTTATTACATTAGAAATAAATGCTCATGAACAAAGTGCTTTCAAATGGTGGGAAAATACAGTGTCCATTTTTAAAGAAATTACGGATAAAGCAGGCAATGATGTTACGAGCAAAATAAGAGGAATT
>JBKEBP010000038.1:0-6135 GCA_047973235.1 Suipraeoptans sp.
AGCTTGAAATCCACTATAATTTCATCGGCACACTTGACACACCAGCGGTTGCCTGTCTGCCAAGCAGCATAATGATAGACACCCGCCAAGGTGTTGCCGTTGAATATATCACGCGCAAGGCGGATAACGAAAATAGGAGCAACCAAAAGGTTACTCCTATAAACGGAATGTTCACTGTCCTTATGAACATTCGACATGGTTATTTACTTAGTCAGTTTCTTAGTCCTTTTTTTAATCAGAGAACGGATGAATATGGTGGCAATATTTCTAATCGTGCAAGAATTGTGTTTGAAGTATATGAGTCCATAAGAAATGCAGTCGGTGAAAACTATCCGGTCTGGGTTAAAATAAACAGTGCTGATTTTGCCGATAATGGACTTAGTTTTGAGGAAAGTTTATGGGTCTGTAAGGAACTTGACAAGCGAGGGATTAACGGAATTGAAGTAAGTGGAGGTATTGGTGTTTCTGCGGAGAGTGCACCTACTCGTATACTGTCAGATAAAAATGAACAAGGTGCATTTTCAGAATATGCACTAACAATCGCTGATAGTGTCAATGCAACCGTTATTAGCGTAGGCGGATATAGAACAGCAAATATGATTGAACAGTGGTTAAATAAAGGTAATGTTAATGCTTTTAGCTTATGTCGGCCATTGATTTGTGAGCCTAATTTACCATCAGTATGGCAAGGTGGTGATGACAGAAAGGCAAAATGTATTTCGTGCAATAAGTGTTTTGACTATAGTAGTGGTTTTGGATGTAAAGTTTTTAATTAAGAGAGGTAAATAAAATGAGCAAAAAAGTTTTTGAAAATTGGTATTCTGGTGATTTTTTAATTGATGTGGTTAAGCATCCTAACATTGAAGTTGGTGCATATACATACTATGCTGGATATTATCACGAAAAATCTTTTGAAGAAGTAAGTGCACGTTATCTTCTTCCTGATGAGGGGACAGGAAAGATAAAGATAGGGAAATATTGTTCTATTGGAACTGGGGTATCTTTTAATCTGTTTGGAAATGCATGGCATCGCCATGATTGGATATCTACTTTTCCGTTTCGACTAAATTTCCCTGACTGTAAATTTAATGATGGTTATATAGCAACAGGTGGCATTACAGTTGGAAATGATGTATGGATTGGTTCAGAGGCAATGATTTACGATGGTGTCACCATAGGTGATGGGGCTGTTATTGCTGCTCGTTCAGTTGTGACTAAGGATGTAGCCCCCTACGCTATTGTTGCTGGTACCCCAGCCAAATTGATTAAAAACAGGTTTTCTGATGAAGAAATAGCTATTCTGTTAAAAACAAAATGGTGGGATGTAGATATTGAAGTTCTCAAGCAATGCATGGAATTACTTACTAGCAACGACGTTAAAGGTTTTTCTGATTTTATTGCTAAAGCAAGGGATTAATCCAAAATACTATAAGCTATCGGGGCATTGATTGCTTTTCATTTATTGTACTTGTAGTATCGCAAAAAGAAAAAGAGGAATTGTTTATGAATAGTGAAGAATGGATACATTGTCCCATATGCCAAAATAAGACGCGTGTTAAGATGCGCAATGATACTATACTCAAGAAATTTCCACTATTTTGTCCAAAATGCAAGCAAGAAACACTAATCAATGTGATATTACTAAATATTTCAATTGTTACAGAGCCAGACGCTAAGACGCAGTAACAGTAAGACGTTAAAGACGCAGAGCCGATAACTTGTGAGATTACTCACGGTTATCGGCTTTTCTTTTTTATAAATTTATAGCCGCTGTTTTTCTTTTGAAAATCGGATAAATGGAGGTTTATTGGGGATGTTTTTGAGGGCATGGCGGTAGTATCAGGAGGTTACTGCCATGCCCTACTCCATTAGACGACAAAATAAAACAAATATTTTACAATCAAAAAAATTTTATGTCTTCAACGGGATTGCTATGCCCATAAATCAATTCATAAAAATAACACGATAGAAAGCTACCTTCTATTTCTCTATGTCCAGTTGGATTATATCCAGCCGGGCATTTTTGCATTTGAACAGGTTTTCCGTTCAGCGGAGCCTTTCATAAAATTTTTCTCTTTCAATGGTTGCCGATTTGCATTTTTTAGGATTACCCATGCGAAAGGGAAAATATCACCCCGCCTTTGTGGCTGCGAAAGGGGGTGAGAAAGATGAAAGACCCAAATGAGCTACGTGTTCAAAACCAGTTTGGCGGCTTCTGTACCAGAGTTTTGAAGAACGAGGCGGCGCGTATACATAACGAGTATGCAAAGCAACGTGACCGTGAAAAATCCCTGAGCGACCTTACGTCCAGCGAGTTATCACAAATAGCCACAATGGACAAGCCCTTTATGGGCGAGCATATCTTTGATGTGCTTGGCAATCCAGTGGTTGTGACTGGTGATTTGCTGGCAGAGGCCATAGCAAAGCTGCCGGAGAATAAGCGAGATATTATTCTGCTGTCCTACTTCCTGGGTATGACTGACCGTGAAATCAGCGAACAACTGAAAGTAGTCCGTCAGACCATATCCAAACGGCGTGCTAAAACGCTAAAAGAACTGCGTGATTATCTGGAAAAGGAGGGATTTGAATGGCCGGAGATTTGAGAAATACTCTGCCGTTGCCCGTCATTATGGCAGCAATGGAGGGAAATGGCGAGGCACTTACAGTTGTCCTCGACCACTACAAAGGCTATATCCGTTGCCTTGCCATGAGGCCGTTGAAAGACGAATACGGGAATGAATACCTATGCGTTGATGAAGATATGCGGCTTCGGCTAGAGGCAAAACTTATCCATAGCATTGTAACGGGCTTTAAGATACTTCCGGCATAAATTGACGGAGGCCGTGTTTCTCCCTTTCCACGCTCTCCATCTGAATGCCTTCTGCTCGTTAATCTGCTCTTTGACAAAGAACGCCCGCAAGATAACGGCGGTGCAGTATAAGGCATACGGATACATTCTGTTTGTGCCGAGCCAGACGGTTTGTGCGCCATAATACTTTTTCTATGGAAAAGTGGAGCGATAAACACAGCACAGTAATACAAGCGTGGCAGCTTGTGGGCAAGGACGTACAAGCAGGACAATGATACTCCCTTATCGCCATAGTCCGAGCGTTCAAAGCGTCGCAGGCAATGGGTAGGGCTCCGGCAGACCGTCGGAGGGGTAAGATTCCCGTGGAGCTGTGCCAACAGCCATCCGTTTTTATGCCTATATCTTTATTTGTTGTTCATTGTTCAATTAAGAAAGGGATATGAATATGCAAAATGAAATAACTGCACCGCAAATGGTGCGTGAATATAAAATTGGGAGTACAACATATGTTGTGAAATCTCAATCAAAACCCGATGCAAAAGAGGACGCAATAACCAAAGTAAAAAGACTAATTAAGAATGACCTCCGCAAACCATTTGAAAATAAACCCTGATAAGTGGCAGACAGTATTCAGGCAGCGCGGTATAATACATATATAAAGCATTGTCTGTTTGACTGTCAGATAAGGAGGTTATGATGTTACAGCAGTCAAATAGAACAACCACTGTTCAAATACCATATGCGGTTTTGAGTAGTGAAGAAATTACTGCCATCTACTGTCGATTATCTCAGGATGATAAACAAGAGGGTGACAGTAACAGTATCGTAAATCAGAAGAAAATTCTCAAAAAATATGCTCTCGACCACGGATACACAAGCTATCAATATTACATTGATGATGGAATTTCAGGAACTACGTTCAATCGTCCAGGATTCCAAAACATGATTGCAGATATGGAGGCTGGAAAAGTAAAGCGGATAATTGTAAAAGATATGTCCCGACTTGGACGTGATTATTTGCAGGTGGGTATGTACACAGAAATCATGTTTCCCGAATATGATGTACATTTCATAGCTGTAAGTGATGGTGTTGACAGTAATCAAGGAGATAACGAGTTTACTCCATTCCGTAATATTATCAATGAATGGTACGCAAAAGACACAAGCAAAAAAATCCGAGCGGTGAAACGTGCTAAAGGAATGTCTGGCGAACATATCGGCTCACATCCTCCCTATGGCTATATAAAAAATCCAAAGAACACCAAAGAGTGGATTGTGGATGTAGAGTCCGCCGAAGTGGTGGCAGAAATATTCCGTCTTTGTGTTGAGGGATATGGGCCAACAAGAATAGCTAATATGCTAACCGAGCGAAAAATTCTTTGCCCTACCGCATACGCATTGAGCAAAGGTGGTAAAGCGCGAACTGTTGTGCCAGACAATCATCATCAATGGAACTCTCCGGCAGTTTCTAAAATCTTAGAGCGTATGGAATACTTAGGACATACGGTGAATTTCAAAACTCATGTCAAATCTTTCAAGAACCGCAAAAAGATTGATAACAGTTCAGATCAGTGGAAAATATTTCAGAATACACATGAGGCTATTATCGACCAAGAAACGTATGACATTGCTCAGAAAATCCGTCAAGGAAAGCGGCGCCCAACCAAAATGGGAGAAATGCCAATGTTTTCAGGATTGCTCTATTGTGCAGATTGTGGGAGCCGAATGCGGTTTCACCGTCAGGTTAATGAAATAGCTGAAAAACACAATTTCACTTGTGGTAACTATCGCCACAACAGCCATTCATGTACTATGCACTATATCCGAAATGTAGTAGTGGAACAGATTGTAATGGAGAATCTAAAAGAAGTAATCGGCTATATCTCCAATTATGAAGATGAATTTGTTCAGTCAGTTATGGATGCGGATGTGCGGCAACGAAACAAGGAGCTTTCCCAAAAGAAACGGAAATTGGCGGAAATGCAAGCACGTGTCAAAGAGTTGGATAACATCTTCCAGCGAATTTATGAGGATAATATAGGTGGTAAACTTTCGGACGAACGCTTTATGAAACTCTCAAAAGGCTATGAGGATGAACAACGCACTTTGCAAGATGAAACGTCTTTGCTGGAGCATGAGCTTACTCAGGAGGAAACCAAAACTGTCAATGTTGACCGATTTATCGGCATTGTAAAGAAGTACACCAACATGACAGCGCTCACACCAGAAATCCTCCGGGAGTTCATTGACAGGATTATCATTTATGCTCCCGACAAGAGCAGCGGAAAACGCTTGCAGGAAGTAGAAATCATTTACAATCATATCGGGACATTTGAGCAGTCCAAACTTACTTTGTACAAAGGAAAAGCGGTATAGCATCCTCAAAATGCTATACCGCAAACCTAAAACTGAAAAACATCCTTATGAAATCCTTACATTTGTTGGGATTTTAGTGCTACTTCTACAGCAGAAGTTTTTTGGGGACTTAAAAATAATACTCAATATAATTTTTCTGAAGCCAATCAAGCTGTTGCTCTTTCCAATTCTTGGAAAAAAGGATTCGCAAGAAATATTATGGACAGCGGTAATTTTCTAATGTCCATGGCATATTTTACAAGAGGAGAAGGACCAATTTTAGAAAACAATGATAGCTTTACAAACATTAATTCAATTTCTTCTTTTACCAAATATGATGTTGTTGCTTCTATTTATACAAATGGTACAAGCAAAACTTCTAACTATTTTAACTCTGCAAAAAGCGCCTACTATGAAAGTGATTCATCTGTAGTACCAAATCATGCAATACAAATTGTTGGATGGGATAATAATTATTCAAAAGATAATTTTTCTACAAAACCTAGTATAGATGGTGCATGGATAATAAAAAATAGTTATGGAACAGACTTTGGTGACAATGGATACATGTATGTTAGTTATATGGATCAAGTTATTCCAAAATATTTATACTCAATAACTAATATGAGTAATGCAAAAAATGAAAAAAAATATTTATATAATACTTTTGGCGAAATTGGCAATGTAAGCTATAATACAAAAAAAGCTTGGTTTAGTAATAAATTTACTTCAAATCAATTGGAGGAACTTACAAAAATAAGCTTTGTTAACCAAAATCTTAATGTTACTGCTAGCATATATGTTGGCACAAATCATAATAACCTTAAACTTATGCTTACAAAAGATATTACAAATCCAGGTTACTACACATTTGAATTACCCGAATCAAAATATATTAATGGAGATTTTATTGTTGCTGTAAAATTTGAAGGAAAAAATTCTATCAAAATTCCTATAGAAAGAAATATTTC
>JBKEBP010000048.1:0-97261 GCA_047973235.1 Suipraeoptans sp.
ATCTTAAAGGTGGAGATGTAGATGGTGATACTGCAAATGTTGTTTGGGAAGATGTTGATGCAAAATTGTATCAGAACTTGGAAGCATACGGATCGGTTGAAGGAGTATCGATACCGGAGCCAACAAGAGATGGTTATGAATTCTTAGGTTGGACGGTATACACAGATGATGACTTCGTGATAATGCAGGAAGAGATGCCATTTATGGGTATTATTGAAAATATCACATATGATGCTAGTTGGGCGAAAAAAGAAATATACACAATCTCTTTCAACTTTAATGGTGGAAATGAGGATGGAAATACTGACATAGTTGTGTGGGAAAATGTAGATGCAAACCTTTATAAGTTTTTAGAAGAATATGCAGCAGTAGCAGGTGTTCTAGTGCCTAATACAGTAAGAAATGGTTATACATTCTTAGGCTGGAAAGAGGTAGGATCAAACACATTACTTACAACTGAGGATATGGCGTTAGAGCTTATTAAGGGAAGTACTATGTACATTGCACAATGGGAGTTAAAAACTGAAGTCACTGACCCGGACGATGGCGACGATGATGATGTCGATGACGGCGATGATGTCGACGATGGTAATGATGGCAACGATGATGTCGATGACGATGATAGTGATGATGTCGACGACGGTGATGATGTCGATGACGGCAAGGATGATGACAAAAAAGATGAGACAATTACCGGAGGAAATACAAAGCAAAATGGCCAAGGTGGCTCTCGTGATTCTAAATCAGCTAAGAAGGTTGCTCAAAGTAGAGTAGCAAGTGGTGACAGTATGCAACTATTTATTTGGATACTGATTGCAGGCTTTGCAGCAGTAGTAATAGCAATGGATGTAATTGCAAAAAGAAAGAGAAATAAAGTAAAATAGAATAAAGTAATGTAGTGGAAAATGTCGAGTTTTTGTAAGTCAGAACTCGACATTTTCTTTTCATTTGCCATTTGATAATTTTCATGATATCTTAGTAATATTCACATGAGAACTAGGAGCAAATCAGATGAGAGAGATTAAAATTGCATGCATAGGTGATAGTATAACGTTTGGGTCAGGTGTCAGAGGGTTTAGATGGAAAAACTCATATCCCTCAATACTTGGCAAGATGATGGGTAAAGGAGTTAAAGTATACAATTTCGGACTATCCGGTAGGACTCTAACTTCTACAGGTGATATGCCGTATATAAAAGAAAGTAAATATAAAGAGTCACTAAGGCTTCAGGCAGGTACATATATTATCATGCTTGGGACTAACGATTCCAAGCCATACAACTGGAATGAGTCAGGATATAAAAAGGAAATAAGAGAGTTTATTCTTACATACAAAAACTTAGATAATAAGCCAAGGATAATAGTTATGCAACCCTGTAAATGCTTTCCGGTAATAGGAGGGGTAGTGTCTTTTGATATAAAGAACGAAACGGTAAAGAATAAGATAAATCCAATTATTGAAGACACTGCACGAGACCTTGATGTAGAAGTTATAGATTTGTATAACCTTACATTAGAACGACCGGACTGGTTTATAGATGGTGTACATCCTAATAAAAAGGGAAACCATGCAATTGCTGAGGCTATATGTAAAGCAATGGCTTACGGAAAGAAAAGCGCTGAGAAATAATCAGCGCTTAAATTCTTGTCATTATATTGAACCGTGATATACTATTATTAATGTATATTTAAGAAAATGAGGTGGTAAAAATGCCGGCAGCAAGCGTACATAGAATATTTGCTGAAGATGTCAAGAAAAAACTGGATAAAGAAGTAATAAATAATCTTCCGTCTTTCGATGATTATTTGACAGGCTGGCAAGGTCACGATGTATTAATATATCCATATTTTAAAGAAATATATCGAATAAAAACTAATGCGAAAATAGCATCAACAATTCAAAAAAATGGATTTACTAAGTTTGTGTATACCTATTTAAAACTAGCAAAAGAACATAATATGCTAATAGACGAACAGGTAAGACTTATTTTATATGGATATATTGGCCACCATATGTTAGATGCCTATGAACACCCACTTATAGAATATCTGTCAGATATATCGGAAGATAAAAGTACTTGGAATCATGGAAATATAGAAGCGTATTTAGACGCTTACATGTTAAAAACAAAGAGAAACATCAGTATGTATAAGTATACAATGGAAGCGGATTATAAATTCAATGTAAATATCAATCCAAAGACAATCACTCTACTCAATACAGCATTTTATAGAGTGTATAATATACATGATGTAGGTAGGAGATATGCCAAAGGCCTTTCACAATTTCATGTATTTTTAAGATTATTTCGCTACGATCCAAAAGGAAGAAAGAAGAAACTTTATATGTTTTTGGAAAAAAATATATCCTTTATGAAAGGAGTAAAGTCATTTTCTAATTATGTGAGTGCAAAGCGAGCGCTGCCATATATGAATATAGAACACCAAGTATGGCATAACGTGGAAGATAAATTAAAAATATCTGATAAGAGCTTTTTAGACTTGTATAATGAGGCACTAGATAAAACGGTATCATTAATAAATAAACTGGATGAAATAATAGAGTCAGGTGATGTTAATGAAACAGAGATAGCTGATTTGATTCCAAATATTTCATCGTCATCGGGGCTTCTGGTTTGCCGGTGATGAAACTATTATATTTACAAAAAAGAAGGTGAGACAATCATATGGTGCAGAGAATAACTCATACTTTTAGACCGGTTTATAATAGTGAATCTAGGATTTTGATTTTGGGAACGTTTCCTTCTGTCAAGTCGAGGGAGAATCACTTTTACTATGGACACCCCAGAAATAGATTTTGGAAAGTATTAGCAGAGATATATGAGAATAAAGTTCCGGAAACAATAGAAGAAAAGAAAAACTTTTTATTTGAAAATCGTACTGCTATTTGGGATGTGATAAAATCTTGCGACATAGTAGGGTCGAGTGATAGCTCTATCAGTAATGTTGAACCAAATGATTTATATTATATTTTAGAAAACAGTAAGATAAATCATATCTTTGCTAATGGTGCCAAAGCACATGAGCTATATTATAAATATATTTATAATACTACAAGAATAGATGCTATTAAATTGCCGTCCACTAGCCCTGCAAATGCTTCATATAGCCTCTCAAAACTTGTTGGGGACTGGAATATAATCAGAAGCTAAAGCAGCAAAAACCCCTTGCCTTATGGTTTGGGGGTTTCTGTTTTTATTATAGTTATCTAAAGGAATGAGAGTAAAGTTTACATCTATTATGATGTAACTTTATGAGGGGGGTAGATAAATGATGTTGTTCATTAATCTATGTTTAGAGTATAGTACTTAATTATGTCCAAAATATGTTAAAAATATTAAATAGAGCATAAGATTCTTAAGGCTTTCTTACGATAGCCGATTTCACTACTTGAACAAAATATATCAGTTATAATATGATGATAAGCATGTGAAATAAGTAGTAACATATAAGAAAGAGGGACTACCATTGAAGCAAATCAGAAATAGATACAAATCCGATTGGAAAAAGCAAGTGAGGAATGAAGAGCGATATTTGAGTAAAAATATTAATAGAAAGTCCTCAGCTATTGACGGATTTCTTGAGGATAAGGTTCCTGAAAAGTTGGCGGATACGTTAGAGCGCGCATTCGTCAAGGCATTTGAACTTGTCTTTACTAAAGGAACCGGCATTATAGAAAAAACATATGATAAAGAAGCCATTTCACAGGACTACGATAATAATCGCAATGCTTTGGATGAAAAGAAAACGAAAAAAACCATGAAGGCATTTAGTAAAAAGGTGGGCAACAAAAGTGCCATTAACACCGCCATATCAGGTGCTGCAGGCCTTGGAATGGGGGTACTTGGAATTGGACTGCCTGATATTCCTATATTTGTTGGACTTATGTTAAAAAATATATATGAAATTGCATTGAACTATGGCTTTACATATGAAGAACCGGAAGAGCAGTATTTTATATTGCTAATTATTAGAGGAGCACTTTTAAGTGGAGATGAGCTATTGCAAACAGACCAAAAAATTAATAATTATATAGATTCAAAGACTCATGACGATACTTTACAAAACAAACAGGATCAAATTAAATTAACTGCAACTACATTGTCGGAAGAATTACTATACATGAAGTTTCTACAAGGGATTCCCATTGTTGGAGTAGTGGGAGGAATTTCAGACACAATATATATGAATAGGGTATCCGGTTATGCCAAGTTAAAGTATAAGCGAAGATTCTTAAAGTGTGCTATTATACAAGAAAACTAAATTGATAAGGATGTAGATTATGGAATTAAACAAAGAAAACATGAAACGTATACGAGAAATAATACTATATATTGCAATTCTCGTATTATGTATTTGGAAATATGAAATGTTGTTTGAGGTGCTTAAGTATGTTATAGGAATTATTTTTCCATTTATAATTGGTAGTGCTATTGCATTTGTTTTAAATGTGCCTCTTTCGTTTTTGCAGAAACATCTATTTCCCGAGAAAAAAGTCGAAAATAAAAAAATGATAAAAAAGTTAGCCAGACCAATATGTTTGATAATTCTATTACTAATATTGATTGCAGTTATTGTATTAGTAGTTATGGTTGTAATTCCACAACTTGCAGATTCACTGAACCAGCTGGCAGTTTCTATTGGAGAGGTTGTACCAAAAGCAATAACATGGGCTGAGAATCTATTCAAACATAATCAGGAAGCACTTAACTACATTAAAGGTCTTGAGTTTAACTGGTCTAAAGTAGCAGATTGGGCAATCGGATTGCCGGACGGCGGAATAAGTATGGTTCTAAATTCTACGTTTACTGTTGCAAAAAACTTAATCAACGGAGTTACTACCTTTGCAATAGCTTTTATATTTGCAATATATGTTTTACTGCAAAAGGAAAAACTTGGACGACAATCAAGCAAGGTTCTATATGCATATACGAAAGATAAGATTGCTGATAAGATCATGTCGATTTTTTCACTTACGTATCAAGCATTTTCAAATTTTCTTACGGGGCAATGTTTAGAAGCACTAATTCTAGGGACTATGTTTTTCATTACAATGTCTGTACTAAGATTCCCGTATGCACTTTTGGTTGCATTGGTAATTACGGTTACAGCTATGATTCCGATATTCGGAGCATTTATAGGCTGTGCAATAGGCGTTTTCCTGATGCTAATGGTAAATCCGATGCAAGCTTTAGGTTTCCTCGTACTATTTCTAGTACTTCAGCAAATAGAGGGAAATCTTATTTACCCTCATGTCGTAGGTCATTCTGTCGGGTTACCATCTATATGGGTTCTCGTAGCTGTAACTATAGGAGCAAATCTAATGGGAATTTTGGGAATGTTAATTTTCATTCCGATAGTGTCAGTAGTGTATACCTTATTAAGGGAATCGGTCAGCTATAGACTAAAGATTAAAGAAAAAGGAAAGCAATAGACAGCTATAATGAGTCCCGTTTAATTTGCATAACCCCTTATTTTTTGCTATAATAATCGATACGGATTAATTAGTAAAGGACTGATAAAAATGGAAAAACAAAACTATTATATTACAACTGCCATAGCGTATACATCGGGCAAACCACATATTGGAAACACATATGAAATTATTCTCGCAGATGCCATTGCAAGATACAAAAGAAATAAAGGATATAATGTATTCTTTCAGACAGGAACGGACGAGCACGGTCAGAAAATTGAGATGAAGGCAAATGAAATCGGAGTTACACCTCAAGAGTATGTTGATAAGGTTGCCGGCGAGGTTAAACGAATCTGGGATCTTATGGATACGTCTTATGATAAGTTCATTAGAACAACTGATAATTACCATGAGAAGCAGGTTCAGAAGATTTTCAAAAGGCTTTTTGACCAAGGTGATATATACATGGGCTACTATGAAGGAATGTACTGTACAGCGTGTGAATCTTTCTTTACGGAATCACAACTTGTAGATGGGAAATGTCCGGATTGTGGTGGACCTGTTTATCCTGCAGAAGAAGAGGCGTATTTCTTTAAAATGAGTAAGTACGCAGATAGACTAATAGAACATATCAATAGCCATCCCGAATTCATACAACCGGTATCAAGAAAGAATGAAATGATGAATAATTTCTTATTACCGGGATTACAGGATTTATGTGTTTCCAGAACATCTTTTACGTGGGGAATACCGGTAGACTTTGCGCCGAAACATGTCGTATACGTGTGGCTGGATGCACTAACAAACTATATAACAGGAATAGGGTATGACTGTGATGGGAGTTCGACAGAACAGTTCAAGGAGCTGTGGCCTGCAGATTTACACCTTATAGGAAAAGACATTATCAGATTTCATACGATATATTGGCCGATTTTCTTAATGGCGCTTGATTTACCACTACCCAAGCAGATATTTGGACATCCGTGGCTACTTCAAGGCGAGGGCAAGATGAGTAAGTCAAAGGGAAATGTATTGTATGCGGACGACTTGGTGAACTTCTTTGGGGTAGATGCTGTTCGTTATTTCGTATTACATGAAATGCCATTTGATAATGATGGAGTCATTACTTGGGAGCTTATGGTTGAGAGAATAAATTCCGATCTTGCCAATACATTAGGCAATCTGGTTAACCGTACTATTACTATGACAAATAAATACTTTGATGGGTGTGTGACGGATAAAGGTGTTACAGAACCTGTTGATGATGAGTTAAAAGCGATAGTAACCGGTGCGGATGCAAAGATTGATGAGAAGATGGATGTTCTTAGAGTTGCAGATGCGATAACGGAAATATTTACTTTGTTTAAAAGATGCAATAAATATATTGATGAAACAATGCCTTGGGTACTTGCTAAAGATGAAGCTAAGAGAGATAGGCTAGAGACTGTATTATTTAATCTGCTTAGTAGTATTAAGACAGGGGCGAAGCTGTTAGAACCATTTATGCCTGAAACATCTGATAAGATACTAGCTCAGGTGGGTACAGATAAAGTCACAGAAAATCCTGAGATATTATTTGCGCGACTTGATATAGAAGAAGTATTAAAAAAAGCAGAAGAACTAAATCTTATAAAATCGAATACATCAGAAGAGGAATCGCAATGCGATACAGAAGGAGACTCGGAAGTTATCGACATTGAAGCAAAGGATGAAATAACGTTTGAGGATTTCGGGAAGATGCAGTTTCAGGTAGGAAAGGTATTGTCTTGTGAGGAAGTGCCTAAGTCGAAGAAATTACTATGTTCACAAGTACAGGTAGGCAGCAGAAAATTACAGATAGTATCAGGAATCAAGTCTAGCTATAGTGCTGAGGAAATGGTAGGCAAGAAGGTAATGGTTCTCGTAAATCTAAAGCCGGCTAAGTTGGCAGGTGTTTTATCTGAGGGGATGTTACTCTGTGCCGAGGATAATAATGGCAAATTTGTACTCCTTAAACCGGAAAGTGATGTTACAACAGGAGCTGAAATTAGTTAGGAGAGCACAATGATATTTGACACACATGCTCACTATGATGATGAGCAGTTTGACAACGATAGAGAAGAACTTCTTCTTTCTATGGAGTCTAATGGTGTAGGAGGCATAGTTAATATAGCGGCTTCCTACACTTCTTGTATAAGCAGTGCTAAGCTTGCAAATAGCTATCCCTTTATATATGCGGCAGTAGGAACACATCCGGATGAAATAGGAGAGCTAAACGATGACAACTACCGGGAAGTTTTGAAGTTATATGATGATAAACGAGTGGTTGCAGTTGGAGAGATTGGTCTGGATTACTATTGGGAGACTCATCCCCATGAGCTACAAAAACAATGGTTTATAAGACAGATAGAAGAGGCAAAGATAAGAAATCTGCCAATAGTCGTTCATAGCAGAGATGCGGCAGCAGATACGCTTGATATTATTAAAGAATATGGACAAGAAACAGATGGTGTAATGCACGCATTTTCATATTCAGTTGAGCTTGCTCGTGAATATGTTAAGATGGGATATTACTTGGGTATAGGTGGAGTAGTGACTTTTAAAAATGGTAAGAAGTTAAAAGAAGTCGTAGCGGATATTCCTATAGAGCATTTGGTTCTTGAAACCGATTGCCCCTACCTAAGCCCTGAACCATTTAGAGGAAAGCGAAATTCATCTATCAATCTAAAATATGTAGTAGACGAAATAGCAAATATCAAGAATATAAGTAGAGAAGATGTAATTAGAATAACAAATGAGAATGCTAAAAGACTATACAAACTTACGATTTAAAGAAATGGGAGATTTAGATGAGTAAAGCAACTCTGGGAAGCCCCGCGAATACAATAGCTGTACTAAAGAAATACGACTTTGTATTCCAAAAAAAATACGGACAAAATTTTTTGATAGATACACATGTACTTGATAAAATCATAGTAGGAGCTGCAGTTTCGAAGAATGACACAGTAATTGAAATAGGCCCGGGCATAGGAACCCTAACACAATATTTGGCTGAAAATGCACATAAGGTAATTGCGATAGAAATAGATAAAATGCTTATACCGGTACTGGAAGATACACTATCAGAATACGATAATGTTTCCATTATTAACCAAGATGTGCTAAAATTAGATTTACGTAGCCTTATTGATAAGGAAAATGATGGGAAACCTGTCAAGGTAGTAGCAAACCTTCCTTACTATATAACTACCCCAATAATCATGGGATTATTTGAAAATAATATACCGCTTGATAGTGTTACTGTAATGGTTCAAAAGGAAGTAGCACAAAGAATAAAGAGTGGACCGGGCAGCAAAGAGTATGGAGCATTGTCTTTAGCAGTCCAATATTATGCAGAGCCTTATATCGTAGCGAACGTTCCGCCCAATTGCTTTATGCCAAGACCTAAGGTGGGATCATCTGTCATTCGACTAACGCGTCACGAAAATTCTCCAATAAGTGTTAATAATGAAAAGCTTATGTTCGATATTATTCGAGCTTCATTTAATCAACGCAGAAAGACGTTATTAAATGGATTAAATAATTCTCCGAATATCACTGTATCTAAAGAGGAGATTATAGAAGAAATAGCTAAACTTGGACGAGGGGAAAGTATTAGAGGAGAGGCGCTAACACTTGAAGAGTTTGCTATGTTGGCGAACTATATAGATGGTAGTAACAACAAAGAGTTGTATACATAGAAAAGTTTTACAGAAAGTGAGGATAAACTATGGTAAGAAAAGGAATTAATTATTCAGAAATCACACCGGAGATTAAACATCTTGCAAAGCTGTGTGATGAACGTAATGCAATCGACAAGACACTTTATACAGAGTATGAAGTTAAGCGTGGACTTCGTGATTTGAATGGTAAGGGAGTATTAGCGGGACTTACTAACATTTCAGATGTAGTGGCAAAAAAAGAGGTGAATGGTGAGGAAGTTCCTATTCCCGGGAGCCTATATTATCGTGGATATAATGTAAAAGACTTAGTAAATGGATTTTTAAAAGCAAAGCATTCCGGATTTGAAGAGATTACATACCTACTTCTATTTGGAGAATTGCCAAATGAGAAAGAAATGATTGAATTTAACGAAATCATGGAGCAGAGAAGATCACTACCTGATAACTTCGTAAGAGACGTTATCATGAAAGCACCTAGTAAAGATATGATGGTTAGTTTATCACGTTCTATTCTTGCTTTGTATTCTCATGATGAGAAAGCCGATGATACTTCGATTCCAAACGTACTTAGACAGAGCTTAAACTTAATTAGTCAATTCCCTATGTTGATGGTATATGGTTACCATGCGTATAACTATAAAATGGGTGATGATTTGTTTGTATATGCTCCTAAGCCGGAGTTATCTACTGCAGAAAACATACTAATGATGCTTCGTGAGGATAGAAAATATACTAAACTTGAGGCGAGAACACTTGATATGGCACTAGTTCTTCATATGGATCATGGCGGTGGTAATAACTCTACATTTACAACTCATGTTGTTACATCTTCAGGGACTGATACATATTCAACAATGGCAGCAGCCATGGCATCTCTAAAAGGACCAAAGCATGGTGGTGCTAATGTTAAAGTAACAAAGATGTTTGAAGATATGAAGAAAAATGTAAAGAATTGGGAAGACAAAGATGAAGTAAGAGCTTATCTAAGCGATCTTCTGGATAAAAAGGCATTTGATAAGGCTGGTCTGATATATGGAATGGGTCATGCGATATATTCTATATCAGATCCAAGAGCTGACATTTTCAAGAAATTTGTAAAGCAGCTTGCTAAAGAGAAAGGTTGCCAGGAAGAATATAACTTATATGAGATGGTTGAGCACATGGCACCTGAGGTAATTGGTGAAAAGCGTAAAATTTATAAGGGCGTTAATGCGAATGTTGATTTTTACAGTGGATTGGTTTATGGAATGCTTAATCTTCCACCGGAACTATATACGCCGATATTTGCAGCAGCACGTATTGTAGGTTGGAGTGCACATAGATTAGAAGAACTTAAAAATGCAGATAAAATTATTCGTCCAGCGTATAAACCACTTTGTCCACATAGAGATTATATACAACTTGATGATAGATAATTGTATTAACTAAGTGGATAATCAGTGAATGATTGTTCTAAAATAGGGGATGTCGAAAATGTATTTTCCGACATCCCCCTATAAGTTTGCATTAAAATAGTAATTTAACAATCTTTATCAATTACTTACCATAAAAAACATATAACACGCGTAAACATAGAAAAAAGAGTAATAATAACATTAATAGAATAAAAGTATGTGCAATAAACATAATTGACTATTATTAAACGGAATGATATAATTCTATGAGTTAGACAAGACTAACCCATAGAAGAGGCATGTTTATGTTTAAAAATAATGTGAAGTATATGCCAATAGCTTTTGCATTTATATTTATTATGACGGGATGTGGAACAGCAGGATTGACAAATGCTGAAGATTCATCAGAAGTTGATGCTCAAGTAGTAAATGAGAGCATCGAGGCTACTGAACAGTTCTTTGCAATGGATACATACATGACAATTACAGCTAATGGAG
Source organism: Suipraeoptans sp. (assembly GCA_047973235.1). Taxonomy (GTDB): domain Bacteria; phylum Bacillota; class Clostridia; order Lachnospirales; family Lachnospiraceae; genus Aequitasia. Next base: position 11,030 of record JBKEBP010000048.1, read on the forward strand.
CTAATGCTCAGCTGGCAGTAGAGGAATGTGTTGAAGAGGTGCAAAGGGTTGAAAAATTGTTTTCATCTTCAGATGAGAATTCACAGATTGGGATTCTTAATACTAACAAGTCTGCGGTGGTGGATAAAGAGGTGTTTGATTTGATAGTTCAATCTATAGAACTAGCAGAAAAAACTAATCAGGCATTTAATATATCTGTTTATCCACTTATGAAGTTATGGGGGTTTACAACAGGGGATTATAGAGTTCCTGATATTGAGGATATTGAGCAGACACTAAGTATATTGGATTTATCCGAGATTTTGATAGATAAAGAAGAGCTAACCATAGAATTCACTAATAAAAAAATGGAAATAGACTTAGGTGGAATAGCAAAAGGCTATGCATCAGCACAGGTTTTACAAATACTTAAAAATCATAATATTGAATCGGGAATGATAAATTTAGGAGGAAACGTTGTTACACTAGGGAACAAAGTTGATGGCTCACTATGGCGTGTAGCCCTTCAAGATCCGGAGAATCCGGAATTGTATTTGGGTATTATAGAGACAAAGGACAATGCAGTAATAACATCAGGGGGATATGAGAGATATTTTGTAGATAATGAAATGACGTATCATCATATACTTGATCCGGAAACCGGATACCCTGCAAATAATGGTATTACTTCAGTTACTATAGTCAGCAAAGATGCGACGCTTGCAGACGGATTATCCACAGCAATGTTTATTATGGGCAGGGATAGAGCAATAGAGTATTGGCAGGAGAATCGTGAAGATTTTGAAATGATTTTATATGAGAATACAGGTATTCTTTATGTTACGGAAGGCATTTTAGAAAATTTTTCATCTGAAGGACAAATTATCAAAGTGGAAAGGGAGGATTAAAAATGGAATTTTTGGGAAAAATAAAATGGTCTACCCCGATACTATCAAGTCTTATGGTAGTCTTTTGTATTTTTGCTTCATTATCCGGATATAGGGCACCAGTCTATGCGGTTACAGAACATGCTCCGGTAATTGATGATGAGGAGTCTGAGGTTACTACTGAACAGATACCAGTAAAGGGGAGTTTTGATTTAGAAGATGGATTATATAGTGGAGTGGGTACCGGATTCGCAGGACAGATTGCTGTGGATGTTGAAATTAAAGAGCAATCTATAATTAACATTGAGATAACTAATAATGAAGCCGATGACATAGCCTTTATTAATAAGGCAAAGGGTGTAATAGACACAATAATTAATACTCAGAATCTAAATGTTGATGTAGTGTCAGGAGCTACATATAGTTCAAATGGAATTATTTCGGCTGTAAAAAATGCTCTGACAGGAGAAGTTGACACTAGTGAAACAGCTGTAGATGCTATGAGTTCAGCATTAGGAAATTCCTCAGTGGCATTAGTTGATGAAAGCGGTGAGTACACAGATGGAACTTATTATGGAAGTGGAACGGGATTTAAGGGGCAGATAAGAGCAAAAGTAGTAATCTCAAGTGGACAGATTTACACAATTGATATTATTGAATCTAGTGATGATGCGATCTATATGGCTCAAGCACTTTCTATTACTAATAAAATTATTTCGTCACAGAGCTCAAATGTAGATACTGTGTCAGGAGCTACATATAGCTCGGTTGGAATCATAGAGGCAGTTAGAGATGCACTTAATCAAGCACGAAAAATTGACGGAAATTCTACAGATAGTCAGTCGAAGGATGACGTTGAGTCAGATGACAGTACTAATACAGGGATATTAGATGGAATGGAAGGGAAGTTTCCATATGAAGATGGAATTTATATGGGCAGCGCAGAGGGTTTCAACGATGATATAACAGTAGCGATTACAATAAAGGATGGGACAATTATCAGTATAGACGTTATTGAGAGCAAGGATGATGAGGTATTCTTTAATAAGGCGCTTAATGTACTCAATAAGATGGTACAAAATCAATCGACAGAGGTGGACGTGGTATCAGGAGCTACATATAGTTCGGAAGGCTTAATAAATGCTGTAAAAGATGCACTTGGAAATGCGAAGAGAAACAGTGATGAAGAGTCTGAAGCTATTGACAATGAAAATGGCAGTTCAAGTGAAGAAAAAGAGGAGGAAGAATCAGAAGATAAAGACACGGAGGATGCAAAAGAGCTTCTCTATAATGACGGGAAATATGATGTCAATGTTCTGTGCTATCCTGATGAAACAGACCAATTTGATGCGTATATGCTAAGTGTGAAAGTTACAATAGAGAATGACAAGATAATAGCAATTACAGATATTGTAGGTGATGGAGACTCTAGTAATGAGTCATTTATTAATAGGGCAGTTAATGGAACGTCTTCAAAAAAGGGGGTCGTTGCACAGATAATCGATGTAGGTAATGCAAATAACATTGATGTAGTTACTCATGCTACTTGTACATCATACTCTATTATCGAAGCGTGTCAAAACGCTTTGAACATGGCGAGGATATTACAATGAGAACATTTATTATTAGAGTAATAAATATAGTATTGGTAGTTGTAGCAATTACAGGATATAACTTTGTAGTAGAGTCGAGAGATGCTGCAGATGAAACGGCTAGGTTAAAGTATGAGGCAGCACAGCAAAAGGAAAATCCCCAAAGCGTTGAAAGCAAATTTACTGATGGGGTATTTAATGGCGAAGGAACCGGATTTGGAGGCACTGTGTCTGTTGATGTTACGGTTATAAATGGAGAAATCAGCCAAATTGATATAATAGCTTCCGAAGGGGAAGATGCAGCTTATTTAGAAATGGCAAAAGATATGATTCCCGAAATGCTGGAAAATCAAACTGCAAATGTAGATACAATTAGTGGCGCAACATTTAGTTCTAGCGGTATCAAAGAAGCTGTAGAAGCGGCACTTGAGGAGGCAGAAGCCATACAATGAAAAAAATAAAAAAGGCAACTATAAATAGCATTTTTCATCTTTCTATACAGATAATGTTTTTGCTTCTATTTCCATCAGCTTTTACAGCAGCATTTTCCGGAGTGAAGTATATTTTTACACAAATAGGTCTAAAAAAGACAATTGAAGTCACATCATTTGTCATGATATTAATTGGCTTGTGTGTTTACACAATAATATTTGGAAGATTTTTTTGTGGTTATGCGTGTGCGTTTGGGGCACTTAATGATGTGGTTAGAAGTATTTATGCTGGGATATGTAAAAAGCGAAAAAAGAAACCGAAAAGTATGAATACAAAGTTGGTTGATAAGCTATTAGCTTTAAAATATGTTGTCTTAGTCGCTATAATTGTGATGTGTTATTTGTCGGTTTATCAAAACTTGAGTGGAACTAGTCCATGGGATGTTTTTTCTATGCTGCAAGCCGGCAATTTTAAACTAGGGAGTCATATTATTGGCTTGATTGTTTTGATAGTATTAGTCATAGGAATGATATTTGAAGAACGCTTTTTTTGTAAATTCTTTTGCCCTATGGGAGCAGTTTTTTCAATCTTGCCTGTTTTCCCTATGTTCAACTTATTTAGAGACCGTGAAAACTGTATTAAAGGTTGCAAAACATGTGAGAGAAATTGTCCGGCTAATATAGAGTTACCTGAATCGGGGAAAATAGCTGTAAGCGGTGATTGTATTCAATGTCAAAAATGCATACAGGTTTGTCCTAAAAAGAACATACACACAGGAATAAGAAGAATAAAAGGAAATGAAATATGGTTTACTGCAGCTAGGGTGATAATACTTATAGGAGTATTTCTATGGCTTGGAATATAAGAAAGAAAATAGAGTTTTTAATTATAGGCATTATTTTGTCAATGGGTATTGCATTTATGATTTATGCAAATGTTAATAGCGAAGAAAGCACTTCTGTCATAATAACGGTTAATCAAATATTCTATGGTAAATATAATTTGAACGAAAACCAAACAATAAGTATTCAAAATCAAGAAGTATCAAATACATTAATTATTGAAAATGGTCAAATATATATGGAGCATGCAAATTGTCCGGATGGATATTGTATAACGCAGGGAAAGAAAAGCAGATCAAATGAAAGTATTATATGCTTACCCAACGAAGTAGTTGTAGAAGTACAAAAATCAGACGATGAATCAAATGAGGAGACTATGCCTGATGTAATTGCAAAATAGTGAGGAAGAGAATGAGTAGAAAAATAGCTTTTTGTTCAATGCTAGTTGCAATTTCTATGATATTTAGCTATGTAGAAGTTATTATTCCTATTAATTTCGGAATCCCGGGAGTAAAACTTGGGTTAGCGAATATTGTGATTGTGATAGGCTTGTACATAATGGATGTGAAGGAAGTATTCTTAATAACAATGATGAGAGTCTTGTTAGTAGGAATGTTATTCGGTAATGGCATATCTGTAATCTATAGCCTTACAGGGGCAGTATTTAGTTTTGCAGGTATGGCGCTTTTAAAAAAGAATACAAATATATCAATGACACTGCTTAGCGTGGCAGGTGGTGTACTACATAATTTGGGTCAGTTAATCATTGCTTTTTGGATAATAAGAAGCAGTATAATTTTTTATTACTTTGGAGTATTAACAGTATCAGGAGTAGTAACGGGATTGATTATCGGAACAGTTTCGAAGAGGATACTAAAGCTCGTCAAACAGAGTTATAAAGTCTGAGACAAACGAGTTATTATTTTTAGTTACAAGTTAGTTAACACTAACTGTATAATAAATTTCAACTAAGGAGGTAGAAATGAAAGGAAAAAAGGAACTTATAATGAGGCTATTGTCTTCTATTCTGGCGTTAAACTTGATAGTTGGAAGTCTTCCGTTATCAGTATCAGCCGTCGAAGGTGATCAGATTGCTGCTGACGGTACGTATGCAAGCAGTGAACGAGTGATTGACGAGTACGAATTTGAATGGCCGGAATATGAGGTTGAAGTGAGTTTGGAAGTTGAGTCCGGAGTTTTTAAGAACTTGACAGTAAGTACAAACGAGGAGTACGACGCTGAGGAAAATTCGTGGTATTTGGATAGAGCATATACTAATGCTACAAGAGGTTTCAAGTCTTTACTTGAGGGTATGCCGGCAACTGTTGAAACGGTTGAAGCATGGGATGTAAAAACAGGAGCAACATGCACTGCAAATGCGATAAAAACAGCAGCACTTGAAGCTCTTGCAGCTGCTCCGGAAGCAGAGTTATCCGAGCCGGATATAACACTTGATACATCATCTCTTAGTGAATTGATTTTGATAGCAGAAACAAAGAATGAAGCAGATTACACAACAGAAAGCTGGTCCGTTTTTAAAACAGCATTAGAATCTGCGAAGACAGCTATCGATGAAGCCGAGACACAAGAGGTAATCGACAGCGCAGAGGATGCGTTGAATTTTGCAATGGAAGGTCTAGAGGACACAGAGGCCGAAGAAAGAGAAGATTACGTATATGGAACCATTAACCTTCCTTATGCCGACTACTATTATGGAGAGCTGAATGATTTAGCGGAAGTGACAGAAATGGACTTAGATATATCTGATAAAGTTACAGGAGCAGGATATAGAGAATCCGGAATGTATGATGCGGTATCGAGCGCGACATCGTCAAAGTATAAGAATTTCCCAATGACATATTATGAGGATAACGAAGCCGGAACCGGCGGTGAGATTTTGGGTGTAGCTGATGTTACTATCGCAGTACCGGAAGCACTATATAATGAAGCTAGGGAGGCTATTGAAGCAGGAAGCAGTTGTAATAATCAATTACTTACTTTTGTTGAAAGTATGAGTGTTATTGATGTTAGTGAAGGACTACCAAGCGAGTATAAAGTGTTAAATGGAGATGGAACGCTTAGAGCTATGGTTACTAAGACGTATATTGATACGAGTGCAACATCAAGTATAACGACAAACTCAAGATACGGAAACTATCAATTAGAATTAACATCTGACTATTTGCCGACAACATCTAATATGCTGGGTGCGGTAATAGAAACTTCAGATGGAGAAAAGTATGGAATGGGACATCTTGAAAATCTGTGGACAAGAACAGGGCAGATATCATTTGCAGTTGAAGCGGGATTTTATGAATCCCATGGTAATTTGGTTGATTATCAACGTCATGAATCGCTCCAAGGTAAGACTATTACCAAGGTAATATATTTGATAAAGGATTCGGCTGATCTAATAATTGAGACAAATCTTCAAGTGAAATACTTACTTGGCGAAGAGCATACTATTACAGCGGAAAATGGTGTGTATGCAGCCAATGTTAAAGTTGAAATTGAAAAAAACTTCCGGTTGATTCTGATTATAAGTTGAGTAGTGTTACTATGTCGGGAGTGACTTTGGAAGACGGAACTGACTATACATATGACGGAGAGATTCTCGTTGTTAAAAGCACGGAAAACACAGGAATCGGAAGTTATTCACTAGTATTTACGGATGATAAGTATGAGGAAATTTCATTAACTGTTGTGCTTGCATCAAACTATGGTATAGGTGATGTCAAAATAGTAGATAATAAACTTATTATGCCTTTAGAACTTGACGCTCAGACATACATAAATGCGATAACAGGAATTACTGTTAATGGAAGTTCGTTAAGAGGACAAAATCTGGGTGGAATAATATTTAATTCAGATGGAACAGTGAATTTTGATGCAACTATATCGGATCGTGGTACTTCAACAGAAGTATTTCCTAATATCGGAGAGTATACTATTGCGGTCACATCTACTTTATACCCTTCTGTAGTAGGTGAGGTAGAAAAGACTGAAAGCTATGTGTACGGAACAGTAAATTTAAGCTATGCTGATTTTTACTACGGAGAATTAAACGATATTGAATCAAATTCTGAACTTGATTTAGAGTCAGAAGATAAAGTTAGTGCGGTAGGGTATAGAGATGATGGGATGTATGATGCGGTATCAAGTGCAACATCATCAAAGTATAAGAATTTCCCGACAACATATTATACAGATAACGAAGACGGAGCAGGTGGAGAGATTATCGGAATCGCAGATGTAAAAATCGCAGTACCTAAAAGTTTATATGATGCGGCAATAACGGCAATTGCTGATGGGAAAACATCAGCAAATAGGGTTCTGGATATTGTGGCGGATATAAATATAAGTGACGATGAAAGTACTAGCTTTGACGAGTATAAAGTACTAAACGGCGATGGAACACTGAGTGCCATGGTTACAGAAGTTTATACGGATTCTGAGGCGACCTCTTCAATATCTACAAACTCAAGATATGGAAACTATCAGTTGGCACTAACATCAGATTATTTACCTACGACTGCTGATATGTTAGGTGTTGTAGTTGAAACTTCAGACGGTGAGAAATATGGAATGGGTCATCTCGAAAATCTTTGGGTTCAAACAGGACAAATATCATTTGCGGTCGAAGCTGACTTCTACGAGTCACATGGAAACCTAGTTGATTATCAGCGTCATGCATCACTTCAAGGAAAAACGATAACGAAAGTTACTTACTTGATTAAAGATGCTGCGGATCTTGTTATTGATACAAATTTAAGGTGTAAGATATTGCTGGGAGATGAATATGCAAACGAGACTATAACACATGTATATTCTGATGGAGTAAGTGTTCCTATTAGTTACATTATACCTGAAGACAGCTCATTTGCATTGACAAATATAGCAATTAATGGAATATTTTTGGTTGTGGATGAGGATTATACGTATACAGTATCACTAACAAAAGCGAGCTCTACAACTAGTGGAACGTTAGTTGTTAATGATACTGATAATACAGGAATGGGTACATACACGTTAACATTTACAGATGATACATATGAGGACATTACGGTTACTGTCGTTTTAATATCAGCATATGTGGATGGTGATATTAAAATAGAAGGCAATAAATTGGTTATCCCGGAAGGATTGGATATCCAAGATTACTTAGCAGCAATATCAGGCATAACTGTAAACGGAGCTAATTTAAGAGGACAAAACTTAGGAACCACTATCTTTAATGAAAATGGAGAAGTGAATTTCAATGCAGTTATTTCTAATCGTGGAACGACTACAGAAGTTTTCCCGGATTTCGGTGAATATTTATTGGAAGTTGCATCAGTTATCTATCCATCAGTAAGTGCTACAGTTACAAAGGCAGATGATACGGAGGATATAGATGATACGGATGATACAGATGATACAGATGATACAGATGAAGAAGAGATAGCAACTGAAGTGTTGGAAGCGTTAATAGCAGAAGCGAAAACTTTTAACGAGAGTGATTATACAGCAGAGACATGGGAAGTAATGCAAACGGCTCTTGCTAATGCGATAGAAGTACTCGAGGCAAAAGAATCACAGGAGGCAGTGGATGAGGCTGCAAAAAGCTTACAGATTGCTATAGTAGGATTAACTGAAGTTGTTAGTGAACAGGACAACAATAGTGATGAGTCAGGCTTGACGGATGGAACCACTGATGAGACTTCAAATTCTGATGACACAAGTGACAAATCATCAACAAGTGGAACATCAACAAATAGTTCATCAACAAATAGTTCATCAGTAAAGAGTGGAGATAGTAACGGCATTACATTTTGGTTTATAATCTTTATACTGGCAGGTGTAGTAATACTTTATACAAGTAGTATAAATAAATTAAAGACTAAGTTAATACAAAAGAAGTAAACATTAAACAATACTCCAACGGAGGCTATCGGGAAAACTCGAATCCTACGTTGGAGTATTATAATTTGAAACTAATGTGTATTTCTTTTTTTTGCTGTGACAAATTGATCCAACTCAGGTAGAGAAGTAAATATATTCTTCACAGTATGTAATACATAATGTGTACGTGTTTTGCTTACTCCCGGTTGATTCTTAAGCCATCTATGTATATCCTCAAGGTGTGATGATGAACGACATGTTATTTTGAGCATGTAGTCAAATTCTCCGGTAAGATAATAGCATGCCACAACATTCGGATGCTTCATAATGTTTGATACAAAAGCCTCCTCGTATCTAGGGTGCTCTAAACTAATATCGATAACTACAGTTACGTCATTTCCAACCTGCGGATCATCAGTAATAACAGTATAGCCTTTTATAATGCCGGATTGATCCATTTTCTTAATACGTTCGATAACAGTAGAGACTGTTAAGTGAACCTCCTTGCTTATTTCAGATGCACGTTCCCTTCCATTCTTTTTAAGAATTTCTAGAATTTGATAATCTGTTTTATCCATTTTAAGTGACTCCTTTCTAAAAATGAATTTACATTTCTTTTGAGCCCCCAATAATCTAGTATGTCTATCTAAGATATAATAATACTTTAAATCGCATAATGCAAAGAAAAACACAAAAAATTCCAAAAAAATTAAGGACTATATTATATTGAAAAAGCAATTGAATATGAAGCGGTTCCACTTAGCGACACACCACAGATTGCTTCACAAAGCCAAGGGTCTGTTTGTGCAAGTTAACTAATATCCAAAGTGAATTGTGCATAAAGTTCACAAAAAACATTTTAAATAATAAAAAGCATTGCCTTTTTTTAAAAGCAATGATACTATAAAACAAAGATAACGGAAACGTTACCGATAACGTTTCCAAACATTAGATTAAGGAGGATTATATATGAAGGTCAGAAGATTACTAGCACTTTTATTGGTTGTACTCATGACAGTGGGACTTGCAGCCGGCTGTGGAGGAAATAATAGCACAAGTTCAGACTCAAGTGATGATGGCTCATCTAGCAGTGATGGCAAGGTTTATTATTTAAACTTTAAACCTGAAGTATCAGACATGTGGGAAGAGATAGCAGCTTCTTATACTGAGGAAACCGGAGTTGAGGTTAAGGTATCTACTGCCGCATCAGGACAGTATGAAACAACACTAAAATCAGAAATGGCTAAAAGTGACCCACCGACATTATTCCAGATTAACGGACCAATAGGATATCAATCATGGAAAGACTATTGCATGGATTTGGCAGATACAGATTTATATGCAAATCTTACAGATCAAAGCATGGCTATTACCGATGGTGACGGTGTATATGGTATTCCATATGTAGTTGAAGGCTATGGTATTATTTATAATGATGCAATTATGCAAGAGTACTTTGCACTCGCTGACAAAGCAGTTGATATTGGTTCTGCAGAAGAGATTACTGATTTTGATACATTAAAAGATGTAGTAGAAGACATGACTGCACATAAGGACGACCTAGGTATAGACGGAGTATTTTCATCAACATCATTCTCAGCAGGTGAGGATTGGAGATGGCAGACACATCTTGCAAATGTACCTATTTACTATGAATATCAGGACAATAACACATCAGATATGGAAGAGATTGAATTCACTTATAATGAAAATTTCAAGAACATTTTTGATTTATATCTAAACAACTCCATTACTGAGCCGGGACTTGTTGGTTCTAAGACGGTTGAAGATTCTATGGCGGAATTTGCACTTGGCAAAACTGCAATGGTTCAAAACGGAAACTGGGGCTGGGGACAAGTATCAGGAACAGATGGAAATGTAGTAGAAGCGGATAATGTTAAGTTCTTGCCTATTTATACAGGTATGGATCAAGATAGTGAGCAAGGCCTTTGCATAGGAACAGAAAACTTCTTCTGTGTAAATGATAAAGTAAGTGATGCAGATAAGCAAGCTACACTTGATTTTGTTGATTGGCTTATAACATCTGATAAGGGTAAAGCATACATGGTTGATGATTTGGGATTTATTTCTCCATTCAGTACCTTTAGTGAAGACGAGCAACCGGAAGATCCGCTTGCACAGGAGGTTGTTAAATACATGAGTGATAGCAGCAAGACATCTGTTTCATGGAATTTCACATCATTCCCAAGCCAGACATTTAAAGATAACTTTGGTGCATCTCTACTTGAATATGCACAAGGAAGCAAAGACTGGGATGATGTCGTTTCAGATATGACAGCCGACTGGAAGACAGAAAAAGAAATGATAGCTGAATAAAGCAAGTATATAAGAGGGCTGCTAGAAAAGAGGTAAATCTCACTCTTATCTAGCAGCTTTCTTGAAAAAGAGAGGTTTACATATGCATAAGTCGATGAAAAAGTATTTCCCTATATTTGTTCTGCCTACTTTAGCGGCATTTATAGTGGCTTTCTTAATACCGTTTATAGTTGGTATATATCTGTCATTTTGTAAATTCACTACGATAATCGACACCGAGTTTGTCGGAGTTGCCAATTATATAAGAATATTTTCCAATAGCGATTTCTTAAATGCACTAGGGTTTACAACATTATTTACCGTTATATCAATAGTAACTGTTAACCTATTTGCATTCATGCTGGCTATGACACTTACAAGGGGCATCAAAGGAACTAATATATTTAGAACCACATTTTTCATGCCCAATTTAATTGGTGGTATAGTTTTGGGATATATATGGCAGCTTATTATAAATGGTATACTATTATCCAGAGGTCAAACGATAGTAAGTGATGCCAAGTATGGTTTCATAGGGTTATTGGTATTGATGAACTGGCAATTAATAGGATATATGATGGTAATATATATAGCGGGTATTCAAAATATTAGTCCGGAGCTTATTGAAGCAGCGGAAATAGACGGAGCGAGCAAATGGCAGATATTGAGGAAGGTAACTATCCCAATGGTGATGCCTTCAATTACCATATGCATGTTCTTAACACAGACAAATTCATTTAAATTATTTGACCAAAACCTGGCACTTACAGCCGGTGGACCGGGTAAGAAGACACAGATGCTCGCACTTGATATCTATAATACTTTCTACGGTAGAAACGGTTGGGAAGGTGTAGGGCAAGCAAAGGCAGTAATCTTCTTCATTATTGTAGGCATTATTGCATTTCTACAACTACGACTTACAAGGAGTAAGGAGGTAGAAAGCTAATGGATAAAAGAAGCAGAAGAAGTAATATGGTTTTAACGCTTGTTATTACGGTACTCGCAATTGCTTTTATGATACCTATTATTGTAATTTTCTTTAATTCATTTAAAGGAAAGCTATATATTAGCAATGCACCTTTTGAGTTACCAACTGCGGAATCATTTGTAGGTATAAATAATTATGTAAATGGTTTAGCGAAGACGGGACTTATACAAGCATTTGGTTGGAGTTTATTTATTACTGTCGGATCGGTTGTAGTAATACTATTGTTTACATCTATGACCGCATGGTATATTACTAGAGTAAAGAACAAAGCTATGAGTATGCTTTATTATTTATTTGTGTTTGGTATGATAGTTCCCTTCCAGATGGTAATGTTTAGTATGTCTAAAATCGCGAATATGCTAAGCTTAGATAACCCGGTAGGGATAATAGTTATTTATCTGGGATATGGAGCAGGCCTGTCGATATTCATGTTTTCAGGTTTTGTTAAGTCAATACCAATCGAAATAGAAGAAGCGGCATTTATAGATGGATGTACACCGTTTCAGACATACTTTAGAGTAGTGTTTCCAATACTAAAGCCTACCACGATTACCGTAGCAGTCTTGAACGTTATGTGGATATGGAATGATTATTTATTGCCAACGCTGGTGCTTCCAAGTGAGATTAAGACTATACCTATGGCGATACAATATTTACGAGGTGGCTATGGCTCTATTGACATGGGTGATATGATGGCTATGTTGGTATTGGCAATTGTACCTATTATAATTTTTTATCTATTTTGTCAGAAATATATAATTAGAGGGGTAGCGGCCGGAGCCGTTAAGGGATAGAGGTGAAAATATGAGATCTAGTGGCATACTACTGCCTGTTGCAAGTCTGCCGTCCAAGTATGGGATAGGCTGTTTTTCAAAAGAGGCATACAAATTCGTAGATGAACTGAAAAAGGCGGGTCAAAAATATTGGCAAATACTACCGCTTGGGCCAACAGGATATGGGGACTCTCCTTATCAATCATTCTCTACAAATGCAGGCAATACATATTTTATTGACTTAGAGCAATTAATTAAAGAAGGTTTGCTAACACAGGATGAGTGTGATGAAACTGATTTCGGCGATGACGAGGGAGTAGTTGATTACGGAATAATTTATAAGAATAGAATCAAACTATTGCGTAAGGCATACAATAGAAGCAACTGTGATACAAATGAAGAGTATTTAGAATTCATGGATGAGGAAAAACATTGGTTACCGGATTATGCACTGTATAGTGCTGTTAAGCGATATATGAATGATAGAAGCTGGCTGGAGTGGGATGATGATATTCGCCTAAGAAAAGAAGAAGCGCTTGCTAAATACAAAGAGCTTCTTAAAGATGATATTAAGTTCTACCAATATATACAATTCTTATTTCATCAACAATGGCTTGGACTTAAGAGCTATGCAAACTGTAAAGAGATAGAAATAATAGGTGATATTCCGATATATGTTGCGATGGATTCTGTAGACGCTTGGGCAAATCCCGAGTTGTTCTTATTTGATGAAGATGTAAAACCTATTGCGCAGGCAGGGGTGCCACCGGATGGATTCTCTGAAACGGGACAATTGTGGGGAAACCCATTATATGACTGGGAGTATCATAAAAAGACGGGATACAAATGGTGGATTAAACGAATAGAACACCAAAGGAAACTGTATGATGTAATAAGGATAGATCATTTCAGAGGTTTGGATGAGTATTATAGCATTCCAATAGAAGATGTTACAGCAGAAAATGGCAAGTGGATAAAGGGGCCCGGGCTAGAACTGTTTGAGGTTCTTGAAGAAGCGCTCGGTGAGCTTAAGATTATTGCGGAAGACTTGGGATATTTAACACCATCCGTAAGAAAACTATTAAAGGATACAAATTATCCCGGAATGAAGGTATTACAGTTTGCATTCGATTCGCGAGAGGAGAGCGACTATCTTCCACATACATATCAGAAAAGATGTGTTGTGTATACGGGAACACATGATAATAACACGCTTAGAGGATGGTTTAAGACGATGAGCCGGGAAGACAGAGCCTACGCACTTAGATATATAGGAGTTAAAGAGCTGAAAGATGATGAAATTGCTAAAGCATTTATTAGAATGGCAATGTCTAGTGTGGCAGACTTGTGTGTAATACCTATACAAGACTATTTAAATCTTTCCGATGAGGCAAGGATTAACACTCCGGCAACAATTGGCAATAACTGGATATGGCGCATGAAATCTGACGCGATAGATGATATACTGTTACAAGAAATAAGGAGTATAACAAAGCTTTATGGAAGGTTGTGATAACAATATGGAAGTGACAATAAGAGACATTGCTGAAAAATGTAAAGTAGGGGTAAGCACTGTATCGAGAGCTATCAACAATCATCCGGATATAAATCCGGAAACTAAGAAATTGATATTATCAACGATCGAAGAACTTAATTACATTCCTAATAATAGCGCCCGAAATCTAAAGAGAACAGAATCAAAGTCTTTAGCTGTATTGGTAAAGGGCACAAGGAATCACCTTTTTGACAACTTAATACATAGAATGGAAAAGGATATTATACACAACAAATATTCGTTTTTTCAACACCATGTAGAGGAACATGAAGATGAGGTGGAAATAGCCCTACAGCTTATAAAAGAAAAGCGTCTGCGTGGTATAGTATTTCTGGGTGGACACTTTGAGCATGACAATAAGCGAATGAGACAAATCAGCGTACCATTTGTTTTAAGCACCATGGGAAGTACTAATGATTTAGCAGGAACAGTATCAACATATTTCTCAGTTGATGATATGCATGAGAGTTATAAGGTTACAGACTTTCTATGCAAGAAGGGACATAAGAGAATCGCTATTCTAGCAGCACAAAAGGATGATACGAGCATTGGATTACTCAGACTAGAGGGATATAAGAAAGCATTACGAGACAATGGCATTGAACCGGATGAAAAACTGATTAGATTTATGGATAGTGATATGCAGACATACTCCATGGAAAACGGTTATAAAGTCATGAAGGAATTGCTTGCTGAGGAGGAAGACTTCACGGCAGTTTATGCAATATCAGACATGCAGGCAATAGGTGCAAGCAAAGCGATTTTCCGAAGCGGGAAACAAATACCGAATGACTATGCTGTTGCGGGATTTGACGGAGTTGAGGAGACATACTTTTATGAGCCCTCCATAAC
Organism: Suipraeoptans sp.; assembly: GCA_047973235.1. Taxonomy (GTDB): domain Bacteria; phylum Bacillota; class Clostridia; order Lachnospirales; family Lachnospiraceae; genus Aequitasia. Next base: position 26,127 of record JBKEBP010000048.1, read on the forward strand.
TACAATAAAGCAACCGGTGGAAGAAATAGCAGATGCTTCGATAAAAGCGCTTTTTAAAATGATAAAAACAAAGGAAAGTGTACCGGGTAAAGTTTTTGAAGGAGAATTATTAGTCAGAGACTCTACTAAATAGATAAGAGTTGGAGAAAAAATGAGTGAAATAAAAAGATTATTAGAAGAGGAACTAAGCAAATCAATAGTAAGTAGTGACAATACGGAGATATGTAGTGCACTTATAAGAATAACTAAGAAAATGGAGTTGGAGAAAAATGTTATACAAGGTGAGAAAAAGTTGTATTACATATCCGCAGAGTTTTTAATTGGGAAACTACTTTCCAATAATATGATTAATCTTGGGATTTATGATGAAGTGCGAGCTGTTTTAAATGATGCCGGCAAGAGCCTTGATGAAATAGAAGAACTTGAGTCTGAACCATCTCTTGGCAATGGTGGATTAGGAAGATTAGCAGCGTGTTTTCTCGACTCTATAGCTACACTTGGTTTACAAGGAGATGGTATAGGGCTTAACTACCATTACGGATTGTTCAAACAGGTTTTTGAACATAGAAAACAAACTGAAGTAATAGACCCATGGATTGACGAAAACAGTTGGCTAAACAGACAAGAGTCAAGTTTTGATGTGGTGTTTAAGAATTTCACGCTCAAAGCATGCCTTTATGATATAGACATTGTAGGGTATAACAATGGATTAAACAAACTGCATTTATTTGACATTGACACACTAGATGCAGGAATTATTAAAGATGGGATATCATTTAACAAAAAGGATATTTTGCATAATCTCACCCTCTTTTTATATCCGGATGATAGTGACAAGTCAGGAGAATTGCTTCGTATATATCAGCAGTACTTCATGGTAAGCGCAGGGGCTCAAATGATAATAAAAAACTTAGAAGATAAGGGTATTAGGCTTGAAGAGATGGATAAGCATGTAGTTATTCAGATAAATGATACTCATCCCTCTATGGTGATACCTGAACTCATCAGACTACTTACCTGTAAGGGCATAGGCATGGATAAAGCAATAGAAATCGTATCTAAAACCTGTGCATATACTAATCATACTATACTGGCAGAAGCACTGGAGAAGTGGCCGATTGAATATTTAGAAGAGGTGGTGCCGGTACTCATACCGATTATTAAGGTTCTAGATATGAGGGTGCGAGAGAAATACCCTGAAAATCTTGCGATTATACAGGATGAAAAAGTCCATATGGCTTGGATGGATATTCACTATTCATTTAGTGTAAATGGTGTTGCCGCACTTCATACAGATATATTAAAGGAGTCAGAGTTAAAGGACTTTTATGAAATTTACCCCGAAAAGTTTAATAATAAGACTAATGGTATAACCTTTAGACGCTGGTTAATGCATTGTAACCATCTCTTGTCAGATTTTATTACGGAGACTATAGGTGACGAATGGAAATCGGATGCTTCAAAATTAATAAATTTACTTGGGTACACAGAGAACTCGGGAGCTATATCGAAGCTGGCAGAAAATAAACGTGCTAACAAGTTAGAACTAAAGCGCTACTTAAAGGAAACACAAAACATAGACATTAACGAAAACTCAATATTTGATATCCAGATAAAAAGACTTCATGAATATAAGCGTCAGCAAATGAATGCACTTTTTGCAGTTTACAAATATTTCGAAATAAAGTCCGGTAAAATACCGAAGACTCCTATTACCATGATATTTGGTGCAAAAGCAGCACCGGCATATACTATAGCAAAAGATATAATTCACTTTATATTATGTCTTCAGGATTTAATTGCAGGTGATAAGGATGTGTCACCATATTTCCGGATAGTAATGGTTGAAAACTATAATGTTGCACTTGCGACTAAACTTATTCCCGCTTGTGATATCTCTGAGCAGATATCGCTTGCGTCTAAAGAAGCAAGCGGAACCGGGAACATGAAGTTTATGCTAAACGGAGCAATAACTCTCGGAACTCTGGATGGTGCTAATGTTGAGATAAAAGATCTGGTTGGAGAGGATAATATTTTTATATTTGGTAAAAAGAGTGAAGAAGTAATAGAGTTGTATGAAACCGGTGGGTATAGAGCGGCTGATTATTATATGCACGACACCGATATTAGAAGATGGGTTGACTTTATTATTAGTCCGGAAATTATGGAGCTTGGAGACCCGGTTTCACTTCTAAGACTTCATGCGGAACTTATTGGCAAAGACTGGTTTATGACACTCCTTGATTTGAGAGAATATATTGTTAAAAAGGAAGAAGCATATCAAATTTATGAGGATACAGACAGATGGACAAAGATGGCATTGACGAATATTGCGTATGCGGGTTACTTCTCATCTGACCGAACTATAAAGCAGTATAATGAAGAAATTTGGAAATTATAATAGAAATAGTATATTTACATACACAAAACGTGTGTAAATGTAACACATATGTAACTTGGTGATTTTATAATGTTTATGAATGGTGTGGGTATATTATTATAAAAGTATAAACATTTAATAAAGAAATAAAAAACTGTCCGTAAAACCGTGATTTTTCGGTTTGAGGGGCAGTTTTCTAATATTGTTATAGTACTTATTAGTGTGTTATACTTTATTAAATTCAAATATTTCGGTGGAGGCAGATAGTGATGAGCGAGCACAAAATAAGCAAGTTTTTTCAACATGTAGAAATGCCGGTAATAGTGATTGATAAGGTGGATAATTCACACGTAATTTATGAAAATAGAAGTGCATTATTGATGTTTAACCCGCATCGAAAAAAGGAAAAGAGTGAAAAGTTTCCACTTAGCGATATCTTCGTAATGCCGGAAAATGATTATATAGAAATTAAGAAAGCTATAAATGAGGGGAATTCGGTTAATGGATATATTACTACACTTAAGACAACAGAACATGGGGAAATACCTGTTGCCATTGCAGCCTCAAGCGTAGAACTTGAGACGCAGATGTATATAGTGCTATATATTTCTAGAGATTTTGAGAAAAGAGAAGACAGTGAAAATGAGAATAATCGTGCACTGGCTGCACTTTTGAGCATTGCATACAAGACAAAAGATGTTGAATCAGCGATAGATGCAGTTCTTTCATTTGCAGGAAATTACATAAATGTAAATAGAACGTATATATTTGAATCAATCTCTGAAACGTTAACAGCTAATACATATGAGTGGTGCGCACCGGGGACAGGGGCAGCTATTGATCTCCTTCAAAATTTACCAAAGGATGAGTATACCTATGATGAGATAATCAAACAAGGCATGCTAATCACAAATGACGTAAGAGATATGGAACCGGAAGATCAAGCAGTACTTGAGCCACAAGGGGTAAAGGCACTTGCGATTATATCTATTTACTATGGAGGTGAACCTCTGGGATATGTTGGATTTGATGATTGTGAGAAGAATCGAATGTGGACCAGTAATGAAATTGCATTTTTAGAAGAGACATCAGCAATAATTGCTTCACTGCTAGTGCAACGCAATACTCAAAAAAGTCTAAAATATAGTTTGGAGATTTTCCAAACTGTAACCGATAATACAGATACAATAATTTATGTGAATGATATTAATTCATTTGAATTATTATTTGCAAACCATAACCTGGCAAGTTCAATAGGAACGGTTAAGGAAAAGATTGTTGGAAAGAAGTGTTATGAAGTTATTCAGGCAGATATGAAAGAACAATGTGACTTCTGCCCTATGAAAAAAATGATTGATGAGAACGGGGTTATTACTGACAATTACTATAGATGGGAATTTAGAAATACTATAACAGGAAAGTGGTATTTAATCCGAGATTCTATTATAAAATGGACGGATGGAAAATACGTTCATCTAGAGACTGCAACAGAGATAACCAATAGGAAGAAATACGAGAGTCACTTGGAATTTATAGCATCTACAGATGTCATGACCGGTGCATATACGAGGGACTGGGGTAAAAAAATTCTTTCTAATATACTTGATGGAGAGGGAAAAGATCAGGATAACTGCTTGATATTTATTGACCTTGATGGGTTGAAAGATGTCAATGATAAATATGGTCATGCTGATGGCGACTTTATGATTATTAAATCTTTGGAAATAGTAAAGTCTAATATCAGAAAGAGTGATGTGATTTGTCGTTGGGGCGGTGATGAATTTGTTATCATATTAAGAGGCAGTCATGATGATGCTCAAATCGTAATGAAGAAAGTTATGGCGGCAATTGATAATTATAATGCTAAAGGGGAGATACCATTTGAACTGTCCTTTAGCTATGGAATAGAAACTGTAGTACCACTTGGAGAAGATACAGTAGATACCGTTGTTGCGAGAGCAGATAAAAAGATGTATGAAAACAAGAAAGAAAAAAAGAAGGAAAGAATGAATCCGGATAAGTTTCTTTAATATAAATCCCTCCGAAATGTGTAGATTCGGAGGGATTTACTATGCATGTTATCAGCCTAACGCAGCTTTTTACTAAGCATGTCAGGATTAGTAGCGTGTGTAATGGCTGTGTCTTTAGTGATTCGCTGTTCATTATATAATTTAAGAAGACTGGAATCCATAGAAATCATATCATCACTGGTAGATGAGTAAATGATACCATCTATTTGAGGAATTTTATTATCTCAAATCATATTTCTGATTGCGGGTGTTACTGTCATGAGCTCAAAAACAGGAGCCATCTTGCCATCTATGGTTGGTACAAGCTGTTGACATATTACTGACTGTAGAACCATTGAAAGTTGAACGGCGATCTGCCTTTGCTGTGTTGAAGGAAACACGTCAATAATACGATCAATTGTATTGGCACTACCAAGTGTATGGAGGGTAGAGAAAATTAAATGTCCGGTTTCTGCCGCCGTCATGGCAACTTGAATAGTCTCATAATCACGCATTTCTCCAAGTAAAATAACATCAGGACTTTGCCTAAGAGCAGCCCTAAGCGCAGTCACATAGCTATCGGTATCTGCGTTAATTTCTCTCTGGCTTACAATGCTCTTGTTGTGTCTGTGAAGAAACTCTAACGGATCTTCAAGTGTTATTATGTGCTTCTCTTGCGTATTATTTATTTTATCAATCATGCAGGCTAGAGTAGTAGATTTACCACTGCCTGCAGGACCTGTGATTAGAACAAGACCTTTACTAAAATCAGCAGCGTTCATTATATTTGCAGGGATGCCAAGTTCGGCCGGATCAGGAAGAGAAAAGGCAATTACTCGAACTACTAATGAGAGTGCACCCCTTTGCTTATAAGCACTGACACGAAATCTGGACAAACCGGGAATAGCAAAAGAAAAGTCGTCATCACCGGTATTAATAAGCTTTTCCATCGAACGATTATCTGCCAACTGATATACTTGTCCTACAATATCTTTAGCTTCTTCAGCAAATATCTTTTGGTCGTTTATATGAATTATATTATTACTTACTCTCATTGAAGGCGGTAGTCCTGCAACAATGAATAAATCTGAACCTTTGCTATCAAGTACCTTTTGGAACAATTCTTTAACTTTTATCATAATCTGCTACCTTTCCTTAAATTGCTTACATTAAGTTCATAGTTTCGTCGTTAGTCCATTCCTTCGTAGATACACTTTTCCATTTGTTGATTTTGTAAAAACCTTCAGAATATTTTGAAGGAGAATTTACAATTAGAACAACTTGGAGTTCCCGGTCAGAACTTATTTCTCGAGAGTATGAAATAATAATTTCTGAGTTTTCGTTTTGTATGGTTATGTCTTTAATATCAGACAATCTTGATAAAAGAATTTCATTATAGTCATCGGCAGCTTCATTAAGTTCCAGAAATGTATCGTCAATCTCCTTAAGTTTATATGTGGCATCGTTGGAGGCGGTATAATAGGCAGTATTTTGAATTGCTACACGCTTACTTAGAGTGTGATCTCTGGTTGAACTTGAGAGTGACAAAACAGCAAAAACAACCAAACATAGTATAATAAATATCATAAGCAACGAAACAGTACCTATATTTGTAATGGGTGTACTTTTCTTTTTCATACGTGCTCCTATCTATGTGCTTGTTGATATGAAACTATTTCAAGTGAGTAAAGGGGATTTAAGGTTTTAACTTTATTCATAGTAATAGTAAATAGTGCTGTACCATCATTATAACCTTCTTCTATAACTATTCTATAATAATAATCACTCTTATCACAAGGGTTATATGATTTATCAAAAAATAGTACATACTGATCATTTTCTTTCGTAAGACCGCTGTAATAATCGGAGAGAGAGGATTTGATTTCAGGATTGTTTTTTAGTAACTCACCGATTGAGGTGGTCTGTGTTACCGCAAAATCCAGAGCTTTACTGTCATCACTTATTGTATGTGACTTTACGAATATCTGAAGGCATATTGCACTGGAAACAGCAAAAAAACATATCGCAATAATTATTTCTATTAGCAATATTGTGGAGCGACTGCGGAATTCTTTTTTCATTGATTTTCGCTCCTTTCCGATACGATAATGGAGTTTGTGTTCCCGTTAGTATCCATGGTTTCAAATTTATACATATTACCATCAAGTTGTTCCATAGTAAAGGACGAGATTTCCAGTATAGGCGACCCATTTGATAGGCTGAAGTCAATACCATCCATAATAAAGAGTTCTCTCAATGTGCCTTCGTATTGATAAATATAGGTACAGGTACCTACACCATCCTGATTAGAGGATATCGATAGGCAGTCTCTTCCCTCGATTGTTTTAATGGATATCCCTCCATTTTCATCATTTTGACGTATCTTTGTTGCAATGTAAGAAAGTGAAGTTCTTGATTTATCCGTTGCCTGTATATCTTCAGTTGTATTTGAATAGAAATCAGCAGTTATTAAAAGAACTAAAACTGCAGTAGTGATAAAAACAAAAAACAGCATTATTGGAAATATAAAATCAATGACATGCTTATTAGAAGATATCTTTCTCATCATTCATCCTCCTTAGCAATTATAGTTACACTTGGCATGAGATTGGATCCCAATACTTCATAGTGTACTATATACCTTTCCTCATTATAAGTAATACCATAGTTGTCTCTAAGGTATTGCATGTCCTGAGGGTAAGAACCTTCTATGGCGTAGCACTGCGTAATACTGTGGTTAATGGCTGTTTCAAGAGTCTCGATTTCCTGCTCATTTGTTTTAGCAGATAGAGAATCTATAACGAACCAAAAGCCACCAATTACGACAACGAAAATGAGTACGGATATTATAGTATTTTTAATAGGTGAGTTCACTTTGTCTGTTATAAAACGATTACTCATATGTATTCCCCATTCCTAGATGCTTGATAAGATACCCATTAACGGCAACATTACTGATAGTAATATTAGACCAACAATTAATGAAAGAATTATTACGAGCGTTGGCTCTAAAGTTGCTATCACACTTGTAAAGCGCTGATCGATTTCATCATTGTATCGGTCGGCAATCTTGTCCATAGTCTCATCGATAGATCCGGTTTTGGATCCTATGGATGTCATCTTAGCATATAGACCTGTAAAAATCCCTGTTTCAAGAAGTGCTTTTGATAAATCTTCGCCTTCAGCTATTTTCAACTTGCAAGCATTGACTTTTTTCAGAAAATCAGGATTATCCGTTAGCATTGATGTCATATTTAAACACTCTTCAGGACTAAGGCCACTACTTATCGTAAGATACATTCCGCTTGCAAATCTACCTGCGGCAATTTTCTCATGCAGTCCACGTAACCATGGCAGTTTAATCGAAATTTTTGAAAAAGTACGTTTTCCTGATGGAACCTTAGCAAAGTATAAAATCAGTCCTATTATAACAACAATTATGGCAATGAATACAATAGCATAAGTGTTTATCAAAGAACCAAGAGCTAAAATACCTTTTGAAATTCAGGTCATTTCGCTTCCAAGCTGCTTGAAAACTTGATTAAATATAGGCATGACCTGTGTAATTAATACGAGAATTACTACTATCATCATTGTGACCATAATCATAGGGTAGGTAACTGCATTCTTAATGGATTGCGATATAGAAGCTTCGCGCTCATAATGTGTTGCAAGTGCGTCAAAAACGCTGTCCATTTGACCGGTTTGCTCACCAATATTAACCATATTAAGCATATATTCCGGAAAAGCCTTAGTAGAAAGCAAGGACTCGTAAATACTGCCGGTTTCGCCAAGAGACTCCTGAATAATGTTAAGGAGTGCTTTTTCATCTGAGGATTCACTGTCCTCTATTAGAAGGTCAATTCCTTCTATGGATGAAATACCTGCGTTTAGTATCATACTCATTTGAGAACAAAAGGCAGACACCTCCATATTTGATAATGGTGTAATGTTTTGATGTTTCATAAGGACTCCTTTCTAGTAGGTATATTTCAGTACGTAATTGCTTCCGTTTCCAATAAATTTTTTCAGCGAGCTATTATCGCTATTTGAGGCAAAGGTCGGATCCATAAGAGACCAGCTGTGACCATCAAACTCAATAATATCATCTACCCAGCCTACATCAGTTATGTAGGTGCTTATCCATGCGTGGTAAACTTCACCGGCATATCCTACTTCCAGCTTTGTGGGAATACGCTGCGACCTGAGCATTGCAGTCATGAGAGAAGCGTAGTCAAAGCAGATTCCCTTTTTAGTTGAAAGAGTTTCGTCAACATCCGGGCTATAGCCAAAGGTAACGTTAGTTGCTTTGTCATCATCATATTCGATATTATCAATTACATAATTATATATCAGCGCTACGGTATCAAGTTCGGAATGAGAGTCTGCGACTAATTCCTGCGCTTTTGATATAGCCGCGGAGTCGACTGTAAAATTGACATATTGATTTGGATATAGAAATGGTAAAAATTCATCTGAAAGTGTTACGTCAATATCTTGGGTTAGAGAAATTACATATTCATCGCCATCCAGATTTTCAAGAACAGATATATTATACGTGCCATTGCCGGATGTAAAAGGAAATGTTTCATATCCGCCGGTATTAGTAATTGCATAAGTATATGTAACGCCATCAGGGCATGCAAAACGAAGGCGCACCTTAGGGTTGCTGCCTTTATAATTTATCTGAGCATATCCGCTAGAGCTGTTGGAAGCATCAATAGCAGCAATGTCATTTTCATATACAACTGTACCGCTTGACTCAGGAATTAGAACTACCGGAGTGGAGTCTCTTTTAGGACCGGAATTATTATTAGAATGCGTAGTATCGGAAGATGAATCTGAATCGTTTCCATCGCAACCAAATAGAAGGATATTACACATGAATATCACTAGTAAAGTATAGAGAAGTTTTTTATTCATGCGAATCCCCCCCGTAATGATATGTTGCACAAATCTTGTCTTTCAATTATAATGTGTTCATTGAGTATACGTCAAGTTGTTGTTTAAGATAGAATTAGGGAGAATTGGGGTAATGAGTAAAGTTTATAAAGTTTTAATGATGATAATGATATTAACAATATGTTCCGGCGTTCCGATAGAGAGCTTCGCAACTGAGAATGTTGTAGAAGAAGACGCTGTTGCAGAGAACGGGCCAATAGATGGAACGACGGAAGTTGGAACAACAGATGAATTAATAGAACAAGCGCATCAGCTGCCTATCGATTCTAATACATGGAAAAACTGGCCTACAGGACCGGCAACAGAGGGCCGAGCTGCAATCGTTATGGAGGCAGGAACAGGAACCATACTTTATGCTAAAGGAATAGATGATAAAGAGTATCCGGCTAGTATTACTAAGGTTCTTACAGCTCTAGTAACATTAGAAAACGCGAACTTAGATGATAATGTCACAATTTCTGCGGAATCAATCGGATGCTTACTGCCATATTATGCTCATGTCGGACTTAAAGAAGGAAATGTACTGCCGCTTAGAGATACACTTTATGCAACACTGCTTGCTTCAGCTAATGAGGCAGCATATGCAACGGGAGAAGGGGTAGGAGTGCAAAACGGGCAAGACTATGACTGGTTTATTGATAAAATGAATGAAACCTGCAAAGAAATAGGAGCAAATAATTCTAATTTTATAAATACTAACGGAATGCCGGATGAAAATCATTATACTACTGCAAGAGATATGGCATTAATAATGAAGGAACTGTATCAATATCCGGAATACTTTGATATGTCATCAACACTCTCATATAAAATAGATGCAAGTGATACTGTTGAAGAACATGTATTCCAACATAGTGACAAGATGTTATATGCCGGAAACGAAGAATATTATGAATATGCAACATCGGGAAAGACAGGATATACTGAACAATCAAGAAGTACACTCGTAACAACTGCAGAGAAAGATGGTATGCAGCTTATATGTGTGGTTCTGCATACTTACGGGTCAAATTCATATAATAATACAAAGGCACTCTTTGACTATGCATTTGACAATTTTGTAAAAGTTAGTATGAATAGTATTGGAGAAAATGAGTATATAAAGGATTATAAGGATTCGGATAATACTTATTTAGTTTTGCCAAAAGAGTATAATAAAGACAATCTAAGAGGCGATATTGTTTTTAGTTCAAATAGTGCCAGCGCTGCATCTGTAGATTATTACTATGGTGACAACCGTGTGGGAATGGCAGACGTCGAAGTGACTCAGAAATATTTAGAAGACAACGATATAAATTCAAGTGTAGAATTCACAGCAGAGAGAAAAATAGATACTACAAAGTCGTCCGTGCTAAAGAGTGCAGCGATAGTTGCTGTGATTATAATAATTGCATTGGTGTTGTTTTCGATTTATACAAATCATATGGAAAGAAAGCGAAGACGCACAAGACGAAGAAGACGAAGAAGTCAGTAGGTTACTTGACTTAAAGCAATCCTAATAGTATTATATATGAAAAGATAAAATAAAAAATAAACGAAGACGAAGACAGTAGAGTATGAGGAAAGTTAAAGAGAGTCGGAATAGGTGGAAACCGATACGAGTAGAGCATATTTGAAGATCACTTCAGAGTTTTGGCTGTTGAAATAATAGTAAGCGCTAACGGGGCCTTCCCGTTATAGAAGGAGCATATGATAGTATGTTAGGTGGTTATAAACGAAAGTACGCTCTCGTCCTAATGTTGGACGGGAGCTTTATTAGTGCAAACAAATATGGAGGAATTGCAATGTATAAGAAGGTAGAGACAGATCTGAATTTTGTCAAAAGGGAAAAAAGCGTAGAGCAATTTTGGAAAGATGAAAAAATATTCGAGAAGAGTATGGAGGAAAATGAAGGCAATCCTATATATATGTTTTATGATGGTCCTCCAACTGCAAATGGAAAACCACATATAGGTCATGTATTAACACGGGTCATAAAGGACATGATACCAAGGTATCGTACAATGAAGGGGTTCGAGGTTCCAAGAAAGGCCGGATGGGATACCCACGGACTTCCTGTGGAACTAGAAGTAGAAAAAGAACTCGGACTCGATGGTAAAGACCAGATAGAAGAGTATGGTTTGGAACCATTTATAAAGAAATGCAAAGAAAGCGTATGGAGATACAAAGGTATGTGGGAAGATTTCTCAAGTACCGTAGGATTTTGGGCAGATATGGAAAACCCTTACGTTACCTATCACAATGACTTTATAGAATCGGAATGGTGGGCATTAAAGCAGATTTGGGACAAAGGTCTTTTATACAAGGGATTTAAAGTAGTGCCTTATTGTCCTAGATGTGGGACCCCACTTTCAGCGCAGGAAGTAGCTCAAGGGTATAAGGATGTAAAGGAGAAGTCTGCAATAGTTAGATTTAAACTTAAAAATGAAGATGCATATGTACTTGTGTGGACAACAACACCTTGGACATTACCTTCTAACTTGGGTCTTTGTGTAAATCCGAATGAAGAATATTCTAAAGTAAAGGCGATAGATGGAAACGTTTACTATCTTGCGACGGCACTTCTTGATAGTGTGTTAGATAAATTAAAAGGTGAGTATGCATCTGATGATGAGGATGCAAAGGCTTATGAAGTATTAGAAACATATAATGGAACGGAACTTGAGTACAAAGAGTATGAGCCGCTTTATCAAAAGGCGAAGATTGAAGCAGATAAGCAAAAGAAAAAAGCTTTTTATATAACATGCGATACGTATGTCACTCTCACAGATGGTACAGGAGTTGTTCATATTGCACCGGCATTTGGTGAGGACGATGCTAAAGTGGGACGAGAATATGACTTGCCATTTGTACAACTGGTAAATAGCAAGGGTGAGATGTCGGAAGGCGCACCATTTGAAGGTGTTTTCGTTAAAAAGGCTGATCCGATGATACTTAAAGACTTAGAAGAGCGCGACCTTTTATTTGACGCACCCAAATTTGAACATAGCTATCCTCATTGTTGGAGATGTGATACACCACTTATCTACTATGCAAGAGAGTCGTGGTTTATTAAGATGACGGCGGTTAAGGAAGACTTAATAGCTAATAACAAGACGATAAATTGGATACCTGAAAATATAGGAAAAGGCCGTTTTGGCGACTGGATAGAAAATGTTCAGGACTGGGGAATTTCACGTGATAGATATTGGGGTACGCCACTTAATATTTGGCAATGTACATGTGGACATAGACATTCGATAGGAAGCATAGAAGAACTTAAATCTATGTCGAATAATTGCCCGGAGAATATAGAGCTTCATAGACCATATATAGACGATGTTACTATTCGTTGTCCGGAGTGTGGTGAAGAGATGCACAGAGTACCGGAGGTTATTGACTGCTGGTTTGATTCGGGTGCAATGCCGTTTGCACAGTATCATTATCCGTTTGAAAACCAAGAATTGTTTGAGAAGAATTTCCCGGCAGACTTTATATCAGAAGCGGTTGATCAAACTAGGGGCTGGTTCTATTCCTTACTGGCAATATCGACACTATTATTTAATAAGTCACCTTATAAGAACTGTATCGTTCTCGGACATGTACAGGATGAAAAGGGACAAAAAATGAGTAAATCCAAGGGAAATGCAGTAGATCCTTTCGAGGCACTTGAGACATATGGAGCCGATGCGATACGCTGGTATTTTTATGTTAATAGTGCACCTTGGTTACCGAATAGATTTCATGGTAAGGCGGTTCAGGAAGGCCAAAGAAAGTTTATGGGTACACTTTGGAATACATATGCATTCTTTGTATTATATGCAAACATAGACGAATTTGATGCGACTAAATACGAACTTTCATATGATAAATTATCTGTTATGGATAAGTGGTTGCTTTCGAAACTAAATACACTAGTGAAGGAAGTTGATGATGACCTTGCGGATTACAAGATAACTGAACCGGCTAGAGCACTACAAACATTTGTAGATGACATGAGTAACTGGTATGTAAGGCGCAGCCGTGAGAGATTTTGGGCTAAGGGAATGGAGCAGGATAAAATAAATGCGTACATGACGCTGTATACAGCGCTCGTTACAGTGTGTAAGATTGCAGCTCCCATGATACCATTTATGACAGAAGATATATATCAGAACTTAGTAAGAAGTGTTGATAAAAAAGCACCTGAAAGTATCCACCTATGTGACTATCCTACCTTCAATGAGGACTGTGTTGATAATGACCTTGAAAACAATATGGATAAGGTCCTTAAAATAGTAGTAATGGGACGGGCTTGCAGAAATACAGCTAATATCAAAAACCGTCAACCAATCGGTCAGATGTTTGTAAAAGCAGATAGCGAGTTATCTGAATTTTACCGAGATATTGTTAGAGAAGAGCTAAATGTAAAGAAAATAACTTTTACAGATGATGTAAGCAGTTATACCTCATATAGTTTTAAACCTCAGTTGAAAACTGTTGGACCTAAGTATGGAAAACTTCTTGGAGGCATTAAGAAAGAGCTTGATAGTGTTGACGGCAATAAGGCGATGGAAGAAATAAGTACATCCGGTGCACTAAAATTTGAAATAGGTGGTGAAGAAGTAGTATTATATAAAGAAGACTTATTAATTGATAATGCGCAGACAGATGGATATATGGCGGAAAGTGACGCAGGTATCACTGTTGTTCTTGAAACAAATATTTCCGATGAACTATTAGAAGAAGGTTTTGTAAGAGAGGTTATCAGTAAGATACAGACTATGAGAAAAGAAGCAGGCTTTGAGGTTATGGATATGATAATGCTTACCTATGAAGGAAGCGAAGTGTCTCTTGAAGTAGTTGATAATAATAAGTCTGAAATCATGAAAGAGACATTATGTGAATCCGCGACGCATGAGGCACCTAAGGGATTTACAAAGGAATGGACAATAAATGGGGAGTCTCTGTCATTAGGTGTAGAAAAACGATAAAACAAAAAAGAGGATAGCGTATGTACGACAATAGATTTAATAAAGAGAGGTTTAAAATTGAGGTTGAAAACAACCTTAAGATGCTTTTTAGAAAGACAACAAAAGATGCATCGAGTCAGGAATTGTATCAAGCGGTTTCATATGCAGTTAAAGAGGTCATCACTGATGACTGGATTAAGACACGTGAGTCAGACAAAAAAGCAAATGCAAAATACGTAGTGTATTTATCTATGGAGTTCTTAGTAGGAAGAGCACTGGGTAATAACTTAATTAATATGAAATCATATGGTGACGTTGCAGAAGCGTTAGATGAAATGGGTGTAGACTTAAATGCACTGGAAGATGAAGAGATGGATCCTGCACTTGGTAATGGAGGTCTTGGAAGACTTGCGGCATGTTTTCTGGATTCACTTACTACATTAGGATATCCGGCATATGGTTGTGGAATAAGATATCGCTACGGAATGTTTAAGCAGAAGATTAAAAATGGGTATCAAATAGAAATACCGGATGATTGGTTAGCAAATGGCTATCCATTTGAACTTAGACGACCTGAGTATACGCAAGAAATCAGATTCGGTGGTGATATTAGAGTTGAGCACAACAATAATAACGGCAAGGTCAACTTTGTTCATGAAAATTATCAGTCAGTTAAAGCTATACCATACGAAATACCAATCGTAGGATATAATAATCATATGGTTAATGCACTTTGCGTATGGGACGCAGAACCAATAGTTAATTTTAACCTGGATTCATTTGATACCGGAGATTATCACAAGGCAGTTGAACAGGAGAACATCGCAAGAAATATAACCAAAGTTTTGTATCCTAATGATAATTATTACGCAGGTAAGGAGCTTAGATTAAAGCAACAGTACTTTTTCATAAGTGCGAGTCTCCAGACAGTGATTCAGAAATTAAAACAAAACAATGAGGATATATATAGCTTACCGGAATATGTTGTGTTCCAGATGAATGATACACATCCTACAGTCACCGTAGCTGAACTTATGAGATTGCTGATAGATGTAGAAGGCATTTCTTGGGATGAGGCATGGGATATTACGCATAAATCCGTAGCATATACGAATCATACAATTATGTCTGAGGCACTTGAAAAGTGGCCGATAGATTTATTTTCTAAATTACTGCCAAGAATATATCAAATCATCCAGGAAATCGATAGAAGATTTGTTGAAAAAATTAGAGAGATGTACCCGGGAGATGAAGGAAAAGTAAATAGAATGGCTATCCTTATGGATGGGCAGGTTAGAATGGCTCATTTGGCTATAGCTGCATCTTTCTCAGTAAATGGAGTTGCCAGATTACATACGGAAATTCTAAAGAAACAGGAATTACACGATTTTTATGAGATGATGCCCGAGAAATTTAATAATAAGACAAATGGTGTGACTCAGAGAAGATTTCTTGCTCATGCAAACCAAGATTTGAGTGCATGGATAACAGATAAACTCGGTACGGATGAATGGATAACTAATCTTGATTTAGTGGCGGGACTCAAGCCACTTATTAATGATGCTAATGCCAGGGATGAATTCATGGCTATAAAGAAAAAGAATAAAGAACGACTTGCAAAATATATATTGGAGCATAATAATATTGAAGTCGATCCGGACTCAATATTTGATGTACAAGTTAAGCGATTGCATGAATATAAGAGACAGCTCCTTAATATTCTTCATGTAATGTACTTATATAATCAGATTAAAGAACATCCGGAAAGAAGTTATTATAAGCGTACATTCATATTTGGGGCTAAGGCATCTGCGGGATATGTTAGAGCAAAAGAGATTATTAAACTAATAAATTCGGTTGCTGAAGTAATTAACGAAGACAAAAGTATTAATAACAAACTAAAGGTAGTTTTTATAGAAGATTATAAGGTTTTTAATGCTGAAATCATATTTGCGGCTGCAGATGTTAGCGAACAGATATCAACGGCATCCAAGGAAGCAAGCGGTACAGGTAATATGAAATTCATGATGAATGGAGCAGTTACTATAGGCACAATGGATGGTGCAAATGTAGAGATTGTAGAAGAGGCAGGTATAGACAATGAGTTCATATTCGGATTATCCTCAGATGAAGTTATAGGATATGAACAACATGGAGGTTACAATCCTTGGGATGTTTATAATCAAAACCCTGAGCTTAAAAAGATAGTAGATCAACTACTTGATGGCACATACTCTAATGGAGTTGATAATTCATACAAGAATATATACGATTCGCTATTATATGCATCAGGAACTCCACGAGCAGACATGTACTTTATATTGAAGGATTTTGATTCTTATAAAGAGGCTCAGGAAAGAGTTGAAGCAGCATATAGAGATAAGGAACGTTGGGCTAAGATGGCTATGACAAATACGGCATCTTGCGGTAAATTTTCATCAGATAGAACTATCGAAGAATATGTCAGAGATATTTGGCATGTAGATAAGGTTAGTGTGGAGGTGTAATATGGTTTTGTTAACAAGTGATGGACACGGTGAGGCTTTAACAATACTAATGGTGTATTTGGGAATACTACTTCTTCTTGGAGTACTCGCATTGGTTTCCTATATTTTAAGAGGAATAGGAATGTATACTTTGGGAAAGCGAAAGGGAATGACTAGCCCTTGGTTAGCATTTATCCCATATGCAAGAACGTATTATCAGGGTGAACTTTGTGGAAGCATTAAATTTAAAGACAAAGAAATAAAAAGCCCGGGAATATGGATGTTAGTTGCACCTATAGTAAGAGGGTTTTTTTCGGGAATAATGGTTGTAGTGATGTATGGAGCTTTGTTTGGAGTTATGTTTGGAATTTTGGCTGGCGCCGGAATTAATAATGCATCCGAACACGAAATACAACAAGCTTTGGAATCAAACCTTGTAAATGGCGGAACAGTATTTGTAACAGTATTATATATAATATTCATATTGGTAGAGTTATTTTTAAGAGCAGTTCAGGGTGTTTTAACGGTAATTGTAAATCAACAGATTTATTCTGATTGTACTGACAAGAATTTAGCAATTGCCCATTCGGTTGCAGGTATATTTATACCTATGTATACATCTATATATTTCTTCGTTATAAGAAATAAGCAACCGCACTTTACAGATACAAATATTAATCAAGGGGCATATACCGGGCAAAATGTAAATGGAGTATTTTAGATGTCAATTAATTTCACTTATATAGTCCGATGCAAAGATGAGAGCCTGTATACCGGATGGACGACGGATTTAGATGAACGAATAAGAGCTCATAATGAAGGCAGTGGTGCTAAGTACACAAGAGGCAGGGGCCCGGTGGAATTAGTATATTATGAAAGTTATAAAACTAAAGAAGAAGCAATGAAAAGAGAGTATGCGATAAAGCATATGTCAAAAAAGGAGAAACTGGATTTGATTTCATAAATCCGGTTTCTCCTTTTTCATACACTACAGAGCTAAATGACACTTTTAACATTATAGAATATATGAGTATATAAATATAAAGTGGCATATACTGCCGCCCATTACAAAGAGATGAAATATTTCATGTGATCCAAAGTATTTGTGCCTATTATTAAAAATTGGAAGTTTTAGAGCATATATGACACCACCTATTGTATATATAACACCACCGGCTACAAGCCATGCAAAAGCAACAGAAGATAACGAATTGAGAAGCTGGGTAAAAGCGAGTACGCAAGTCCAGCCCATGCCAATATACAAAACAGATGATACCCATTTAGGACAGTAAATCCAGAAGGCTTTTATTATAATTCCGGCTATAGCAAGTCCCCAGACAATACATAGTAAGATTATACCGGTTTTACCACCTAGTACTAATAAACAAACGGGTGTATATGTACCGGCTATAAGAATAGATATCATCATGTGGTCGAATTTTTTAAGAATCCTATTTATTCGTTCGCTTTTATCGAATGTATGATATGTTGTACTTGCGAAGTATAGCAATATTAAGCTGGCTGCATATATAATAACTGATACAATATATATACTGTCTGGTTCTCTTGCTGCTTTTATTACAAGAGGAATAGCTGCAAATATTGCCATTAGCATACCGATAAAATGTGTAATAGCACTTCCCGGATCTTTTATATTTTTCTTTATTTTTTCTGCCATAACGAGAACTCCTTCGCTGCATGTAGTTTTAAATACTACGTTATGTATATATAGATAATACAACAAGCGAGTGAAGTAGTCAAGAGAAAAAGTGCTGCACTACTGAATTAACAGCTTGTGCAGCACTTTATTAGTTAGTTAAATATTAATAATTTTCTGTTTTCCGTTCAAAGTATGCTTTTGGATGATTGCAAACAGGGCAAATATCAGGAGCTTCTTCACCAATGTAAATGTATCCGCAATTTCCACATTTCCACCCCAACTCGGCGTTACCTTTAAAGGTTGTCTCATTATTATAATGATCTAAAAGAGTCCTATAGCGTTTTTCGTGAGTTGCTTCAACAGCAGCAACACCCTCAAATTTCTTTGCAAGATCTTCAAAACCTTCTTCTCTGGCATCGGCAGCCATTTGCTTGTACATATCTGACCATTCGTAATACTCGCCATCAGCAGCATCTTTTAAATTATCGCTAACATCTCCAATGCCATGGAACTCCTTAAACCACAGTTTTGCATGCTCTTTTTCATTCAGAGCAGTTTCCATAAATATGTTTTGGATCTGTACATAACCTGCCTTCTTAGCCTGAGATGCATAGAAATCATATTTAGTTCGTGCTTGAGACTCTCCTGCAAAAGCATCCATTAAATTCTTCTCTGTTTTAGTACCTGTGTATTTTGACATACCCTACCTCCTTACAAATTAAGATTATGTATCCATTCTATAAGAGTTTAATACGAAAAACAATTATCATAGTATTATCAATTATAAAATTTAGCTAAAATATCTCTTTAATAATCCTGCAAAAGCTTTACCATGTCTTGCTTCATCTCTAGCCATCTCGTGTACTGTATCATGTATAGCATCAAGGTTAGCAGCTTTAGCTCTTTTAGCAAGATCAAATTTACCTGCTGTAGCACCATTCTCTGCATCAATACGCATTTCAAGATTCTTCTTAGTACTATCTGTTATTACTTCACCAAGAAGTTCAGCAAATTTAGAAGCATGTTCTGCTTCTTCATGAGCAGCTTTTTCCCAATAAGCTCCTATTTCCGGATATCCTTCTCTGTGTGCAACCCTAGCCATAGCTAAGTACATACCAACTTCTGTACACTCTCCGTTAAAATTAGCTCTTAAATCTTCCATAATATCATCACTAGCGCCCTGAGCTATGCCAACGACATGTTCAGCGGCCCAAGTCATATCACCTGTTTGCTCTGTGAATTTTGAAGCAGGTGCATGACACTGTGGACATTCTGCCGGTGGGGTCTCTCCTTCATAAACATAACCACATACTCCACAAACAAATTTCTTCATAATAAGTTACCTCCTAAGTTTTAAATTGTTTTAAATTGTTTTGATTTATGTAAATAGTACAAGACTATTTTCATCTGCATTTATTACAACTGCCATAGAAGAGTAGGGAATGGGAATCAATAGTTCCATCATATGCACTCTCCGCTAAGTCGATAAACTCGCTAACCTTGTCAGCATCCAACATTAAATCTTGAACACTTCCGCAGTTTTTACATATTACATGATAATGCGGCGCTGTGTTGTAATCAAAACGTACACCACCATTTTCAGTTGTAATCTTCATTATTTCGCCCATATCAGCAAGTAGATTCAAATTACGATATACAGTACCCAAACTAATATTAGGATTTGTCTTTCGTAAATCAGAATATACAGTATCTGCTGTTGGATGTTCTTTAGTATCTGATAAGTAGTCTAGTATAGAAGCGCGTTG
This sequence comes from Suipraeoptans sp., assembly GCA_047973235.1. GTDB lineage: Bacteria > Bacillota > Clostridia > Lachnospirales > Lachnospiraceae > Aequitasia. The sequence goes on from JBKEBP010000048.1 coordinate 46,321, forward strand.
CTTGCTATATTTTATAGTAGCCATCAAATTACCTCCCAAATCAATAATAGTAATCGTTACTATTTATGAATCTAATATAACTTATTTGGAAACTTTAGTCAAGTGAAAAGTGAAAAGTTTATATATTTTTTGTTCGTTTTTTTTCACTCAAAATACACACTATACAAAACGACAGAAATTTATCAAAACGATGTTTTTTTAAAAAACACACCTATCCTAGTTATCCACATGAAAAATATAAAAAAGGGTGGAAAAAAGAGGAAATTCATGGAATTATCCACATTATCCACAGAAAAACATGTGTTTTTGGTGGATTACTTTCACATAAATAAGAACGAATGTTTTGTTAAGTTCTCATAAAAATGTGATTTTCGCAAAAAAATAAGAATAGATAATTGACTTTTAAATAGTCAAACATATTAAAGAATTGACTGAATAAACTGTCAAATATTTACAAAATTAAAGCAATGATTTATAATGTATCTACACTATAAAAGGAGGCGAAAAAATGACAAAAATAACCAAAGAAATGACAATTGGAGAAATACTTAGCATAAATATGAATGTGGCTCCTATACTCATGGAAGTTGGAATGCATTGTTTAGGATGCCCATCAGCACAGGGTGAATCATTGGAAGAAGCAGCAATGGTTCATGGTATGGATGTTGAGTTGTTAGTAGAGAAGATAAATGCTACTATAAATGCCTAGGTTTAATAATTCTAGTACACTAAAAAGGAGCTACTCATTTTGAGTAACTCCTTTTTAAAACGTGCACCCGGTGGGTGCACGTTTTATTATACTCTATAGCTTTGATAGTTCGGAAATAGCATCCACTGCAATCATAATTTCGCAATGCTCTTCAAGATAAGCTAAAGCGGCACTAGATGCTTTTGTTGTTGTACCGTATTCGGATAACATATTACAAATTCTATTAAAGGCATTGGTGCTAAGTTCTGATTGTGTAATTGCGAGAATGTATGTATACTCACCGGCATCTTTGTAAAGGGTATTTGATCCACTATACATATTGTCTAGTAAGTGTGAAACTTCTATAACACTATCAATTGTACTAAAGGTAAATAAGTGCAATCCCATTCTATTCTTAATTTCAGGATTTGCAACGACCGGAGTAGTATTTGATTTGTCTTTTACGCGTCCGATATAGTCCATTAAGCTATCCGCTCCTTCTAATTTATCTAAGCTTCCCTGAGATTTAAAGTCTAAATCATTATTCGGTGAAGGTGAAAATCTTGAAAATCTGGCATCTAGTTCTTCCGGGTTCTCAACTTTAGTGATTATTAAAACAATAGAATCTGCAGAAGCCGGTATGGCTTCTATCATTAGAGGAATATCCTCTGCTTCGAACCCAAATTCGAATGCTGCCTGCTGCATCATATCATGAAACAGCGATTTTGCTTTTTCAGTTCCGTAAGCCAGTTCGCTTAGCTGAAGTTCGCGGGAAGCCAAATCAGCACGTGTCAATGTACAACGAATCTGATTATCATTAATTTTTTCAATCTTCATAATATCACTTCCTTTTTCATAGTATAGCATAGACAACACACCTTATTCAATTAAAATAGTATAAATATAATTACATATAAATTAAGAACAATATAAAAAAAAATAGACAATAGTCGAACAAAAATAGAACAAAAACTTAAAAGTGAAAAAATTAGTATTTTATTATTGAAATAGAGCGACATATTATGCTATATTAATTCTACGCAGTAGCGGATGTTTTTTTGTTAATTATGTAAAGTCTAAAATTCTTGCAATCAAAAGGTTAGATCAAACCGAATCTCAAAATTCAGATAAGCATAATATAAATCATATAATATTTCTAGAAAGAAAAATCAGGTAGGATGGATCGAATATCATTGTGTCACAGCAAATTTTTGGATGTCTTACTTATATTTTCCATCCGCTAATATATGATTTAAAAAAGAAATAAAGAAAGAAAGGAGGATGAAATATTATGGTAACAGTACCCAAAATTAATTTAGCGGAGCTGTATTTTGAGCTTATCGCTATTGAAAGAAGAGGCATTCTTTTATTTCTGGGTTATAGCCCGGCTACGAGCGATGAGGTTTACGAAGCACATATGCTGTGTGAAGAAGGCGGATATATGCGTGATTATTGGATTGATGAAACAGACTCAATCCAACGACTGTACTTTCATTATGTTAGGGAATAAAAAAATATTTAAGAATAAAAGCCATCGTAAAGAGTCACCCCTCTTATTATGAAAAGAAAATTGAATAAAAAAATAATGACGTAAAATAGAATTGTTGCTATAATGGTGGTTAGGTAGGAGGTAAGCGATGGAGGATAAACAAACTAATCGACATCGGACTAATAACCCGACGAGACAAACAAGAGCAGCAAAGCGATCAAATAGAGGACCTAGAAGAGGCCAGCAAAGAAAGAGAAGAAGACAACGCAATCTAGTTTTCGGAATAGTGTTCCTTATTATATTATTTATTGCCGCTATAGTTGGATTGTTCTTATGGAATAGGTATAGCCCAACCAAAGAACGTGCAGATGTCAAAGAGTATTATGGGATACAAAATGAAAATGATGTCGCGGTAGTAATTGATAATGAAGTAGCGGAATTGAAAGGTAAATTAGAAGACGGAAAGATGTATGTAAGATACGAAACGGTGCAAGATGCTATTAATCAACGCTTCTATTGGGATGCAAATGAGAATCTTCTTCTATATACATTACCGGATAGTGTGGTTTCGGTTTCAGTTGGCAGCAAAGAGTATTCAGTTTCAAAAGAAAGGAATACTGAAGATTACGTTATTTTAAAGACAGAGGGAAGTACAGCTTATATTGCATTAGATTTTGTTAAGCAATACACGAACATATCATATGAAGTATTCTCCGGACCCAATCGAGTAGTTATCGATAAGGAGGAAAAAGTTACAACAGCTGAGTCAAAGAGTGACACACAAGTTAGAGTTAAAGCGGGTGTAAAGAGTCCTATTTTATCAGATGTTTCAAAAAAGGATGTCTTGAATGTAATAGAAACGCAAGATGATTGGAAAAAGGTTAGAACATCAGATGGTTATATTGGATATGTTAAGGGAAATGTACTGAAAGATTCTCAGGAAACATCCAGAGAGAGAACTTATACAGAACCGGAATTCAGCAATATATCTAAAGACTATACAATCAACATGGCCTGGCATAATGTTACTAACCAAACAACTAATGATAGTGTGCTTAGTACTATAGCGAACACACAAGGCTTGACGACTATATTACCGACATGGTTTCATGTAGCAGATACGAATGGTACTTTATCATCTATAGCTTCGAACCAATACGTTAATTATTGCCATCAGTCAAATATTGAAGTATGGGCAACTCTTCGTGATTTTGATGGGGGCATTAGCTCAACAGATGAAACATATGAGCTGCTAAGCTTTACATCAAAGCGTGAAAATTTGATTAATCAGGTTATATCGGAAGTTTTACAGTATGGTATTGATGGTATTAATCTGGATTTCGAAAAGATAAGTACAGAATGTGCAGTGCATTACATACAGTTTGTCAGAGAACTTTCGGTAAAGTGCAGACAAAATGGAATTGTATTTTCTATAGATAATTATGTTCCTAAAGCATATAATGCTCACTACAACAGGGCGGAACAAGGAATATTTGCTGATTATGTAGTTATAATGGGATATGATGAGCACTGGGGTGGTTCGCCAACTGCGGGTCCTGTATCCTCCATACCCTTTGTAAAAGAGGGAATTGAAGAAACAATAAAGGAGGTCCCGGCTGACAAGACTATAATAGGAATAAACTTCTATACACGATTATGGGAAGAAACACCAAAATCAGATGAAGAACTGGCCGAGCAAGAAGGAACGGAGGCGGCTGATTATCCGACTAATGTAACTTCAACCGCGTACGGTATGGCAGCAGCACAGCAGGTTCTAGCAGATAATGGTGCAGAAATAACATTTGATGAAGACGCAGGTCAAAACTATGCGACCTGGATTATAGATAATACTACATATAAGATATGGATTGAAGATGAACAGTCAATAGAATCGAAACTCAAGTTAATGAAGGAAAATAACCTCGCAGGTACAGCCTTTTGGGCACTGGGACAGGAGAATTCCAATGTTTGGAATCTCGTAATTAAATACATTAATTAACTGTAATCCAAAGAAACTCCCCGATGTATTGGAAATTATCCAAGTATATAAGGGAGTTTCTTTTGTGAGAAAATATTATGATAAACAATTATTATGTATTTTATAGTCCTTAATTTTGTAGTATAATATTAGTCATGAAAACAAAAATATATGCAATAGATGAAAATAATATAGATGACGAGCTAATTGAAGAAGCGGGAAATATAATAAGAAATGGTGGATTGGTTGCATTCCCTACAGAAACGGTATATGGCTTGGGGGCAGATGCTCTTAATGAATCGGCGTCATATAAAATATACGAAGCAAAGGGCAGACCATCGGACAATCCCCTGATTGTACACATAGCAAGCTATGCATCTCTTATGGAAATTACTACCGATTTGCCGGACAAAACAAAAGAAGTTGCAGATAGATTCTGGCCGGGACCACTTACAATGATTTTCAATAAGAATGAAAAAGTACCTCTTGGAACCACCGGAGGACTTGAGACGGTTGCTGTTCGTATGCCAAGTAATCCGATTTCGAAGAAGCTAATTGAAGTATCGGGGGGGTTTGTAGCTGCACCTAGTGCGAATACGTCAGGACGGCCAAGCCCTACAACTGCAGCTCATGTTATTGAAGATTTATCGGGTAAGATTGATGCAGTTATTGATGGCGGCATGGTAAATATAGGGGTTGAGTCTACTATTTTGGACATGACCGTGGAACCTGCTATGATACTTAGACCCGGTGCAATTACTAAGAATATGCTTGAAGAGGTACTTGGTTTAGTAGCTGTAGATAGTACACTTATAAAAAGTTCGGATAAAATAAAGCCAAAGGCTCCCGGTATGAAGTATAGACATTATGCTCCTAAAGCAAATTTAACTATAGTAGAGGGGGATCAGAATAAAGTTATTTATAAAATAAATCAACTCGTTCAGATGGAGATTTCTAACGGAAAGTCCGTAGGTATAATAGCAACTAAAGAGACATGTAAGATGTATACTAAAGGAATCATAAAGAGCATTGGAAGTAGAAAAAAAGAGGAAACAATAGCAAGGCATCTCTATCAGGTTCTTCGAGAGTTTGACGATGAAGAAGTAGATGTTATCTATAGTGAAGCTTTTGATACAAGTGGCATCGGGATAGCGATTATGAACAGGTTGCTTAAGGCAGCAGGACATCATATAATACAAGTAAAGTAGGAGGACGTAAAGTATGTCAAATGTTTATGTAATGGATCATCCGTTAATCAAACACAAAATATCTTATATTAGAAGAAAGGACACAGGGTCAAAGGATTTTAGAGAAGTTGTTGGGGAAATAGCAGCTCTTATGTGCTTTGAAGCAACACGTAATCTAAAGCTTAAGGATGTTGAAATTGAGACACCTATAGGCAAGATGATAGGAAAAGAGCTTAGTGGTAAGAAGCTTGCTATAATACCGATACTAAGGGCTGGTTTAGGTATGGTGGATGGCATGCTAAATATGATACCTGCTGCAAAAGTAGGTCACATAGGTTTGTATAGAGACCCTGAGACACTAGAACCGGTGGAATATTATTGTAAACTACCGGCAGATTGTGACGAAAGAGAAGTATTTGTTGTAGATCCTATGCTTGCAACCGGTGGCTCATCTGTGGCCGCTATAAAAATGCTCAAAGACAAAGGCGTTAAAAAAATAAGATTCATGTGTATAATTGCTGCACCTGAAGGCGTAGAGCGTATGAAAAATGAACATCCCGATGTGGATATTTATATAGGAGCTCTCGATGAGAAATTAAATGAACATGCGTATATTGTTCCGGGTCTAGGTGATGCGGGTGATAGAATATTTGGAACGAAATAGGAGGTTTTATGACAAGTAAGCGTCAGGATTATATAAGTTGGGATGAATATTTTATGGGAGTGGCAATTTTATCAGGAATGCGATCAAAGGATCCTAATACACAGGTGGGCTGCTGTATAGTAGATCAGGATAATAAAATATTATCAATGGGATATAATGGTCTGCCTAAGGGATGTTCAGATGATGAATTTCCATGGGTTCGAGAAGGAGAGGATCCACTTGAAACAAAGTATGTTTATACAGTGCATAGTGAGCTTAATGCAATACTTAATTATAAAGGTGGGAGCCTTGATAATGCTAAACTATATGTATCACTATTTCCGTGCAATGAATGTGCAAAAGCAATTATACAAAGTGGAATTAAACAGGTAATATATGGAGATGACAAATATGCTGATACTACAGCTGTTATTGCATCAAAGAAAATGTTTGATGCAGCAGGTGTAAGATATTATTCTTATCACTGGAGTGGTAAAAAAGTACAATTCGAACTTTAAAAAGGAGCCGAAAAGGCTTCTTTTTTTGGTTGAAATGACTAAAGATAAAAAAGATTGTAATACACGGTTGAAAAAAGTTGTTAGGATTTATATAATCTATTCACAAGTCTATTCGGACTAATTCTTTTACATCTACATGAAATTATAAAATTCAAAGTTATGAATCCAAGTTGTTAATCCAAATTACAAAACTAAAAAACATATAAGGAGGGGGTATTTATTGGCAAATATAATTATTTGTGATATTGAATCTAATTATACAAAAGCCTTTGCACAGTACTTTACAAAGAAAAAAGAGTTTGATATTCGTATCTATGCGTGTGACACCTTTGAGAAGGTTCAAAGCATAGCAAGTGAGGTGAAAATTGACTTTGCTTTTTTATCTGAAGAGCTTCCATATGAAGATAGACAAAGGCTTAGTGCAAAGAAGATATTTGTTTTCACAGAAGAATGCAGACAAGCGTTTAATAAAGATGAGATAGGACTATTCAAATATCAAAAAATGGAAGATACACTAACTATAATTATGGAGCATGCAGAATTATTAGTAGGTGAGTCTAAATTATCGAAAACTCTAAAGAAAGAAAAAAGCTGTAAAGTAATAGGGACTTTCTCGCCATGTAGTAAGCGTTCATCGACTTCATATGCAATTCAATCAGGTAAGGCGCATGCCAAGACATCCAGCGTGTTATTTCTATCAACACAAAGTTATTTAAGGTATCCTGAGTTTGCATCCGGAGAAGATGATAAGACGATTGTTGATTTGGCGTATTATTACAGGCAGGAGAGTGATGACTTGTCAGGATTTATTTCGCTATGTGTTAAGGAAATTGAAAACATGAAATACATTTTACCGGGTAAAGTTTCAGGAGATATTAGAAGTATAGAAGCTAACGAGTGGCTGGAAATATTAAATATTATTATTCGAAATTGTTATTATGAAATTATAATACTGGACTTAAGTGAAAGTATGCAGGGTCTTTATGAAGTACTAAGAGTATGTCATGAGGTGCATATACCGTATAGCGCAGATGAGTTTAATCAGGAGTCTGTTAATGCGTTTGAGCAAGAATTGTTATTAACAGGTGAAAAGGAGATATTGGCGACACTTAAGCGAAAGGGAAAAAGGCGATGAATAGAACAGAGTACCTTTATCGCAAAATACTTGCAAGTATTGATATGTCGGAATCTTTTACTGATGATGATCTTACGAGTGTGATCCATAAAATCATCACAGATTACAGTAAGGAACATTATCTGTCTCTTGGTGAAAAGGCACAGCTGGGGAAAGAATTGTTTAATACATTTCGAAAACTCGATGTACTACAAGAATATCTTGAGGATGATGATATTACAGAGATAATGATTAATGGTACCAGAAATATATTTTGCGAAAAGGACGGTACAATTTATCTCACGGATAAACGCTTTTATTCCAAAGAGAGATTACTTGATATAATTCAAAAAATTGTGTCGGGTGTAAATAGAAGTGTTAATGAATATTCACCAATTGCCGATGCACGTCTGGAAGACGGATCACGAATAAACGTGGTATTAAATCCGGTGGCACTAAACGGGCCGATAGTGACTATAAGAAAGTTTCCAAAGGAGACAATTCGTATGAGAAATCTGCTGCGAATCGGCTCAATAAACACAGAAATAGTTAAGCTATTAGAAATGCTGGTCATATCTAAGTACAACATCTTTATAAGTGGAGGAACCGGATCAGGTAAGACCACTTTCCTAAATGCATTATCAGAATTTATCCCCGAAGATGAAAGAGTAATTGTGATAGAAGACAATGCCGAAATACAGATTATTAACATACCTAATTTAGTAAGTTTAGAAGCTAGGAATGCGAATACCGAGGGTCTGGGAGCGATACATATTAATGATTTAATTAAGGCAGCCCTTCGCATGAGGCCGGATAGCGTTTTGGTTGGTGAGGTACGCGGTGAAGAAACCGTATCGCTTTTACAGGCGGTAAATACAGGTCATAGCGGAAGTATAAGTACCGGGCATTCAAATAGCGCGCGAGATATGCTGACCAGAATTGAAACCATGTATCTTATGGGACTTGAGATACCACTGCCTGCAATAAGGCGACAAATTGCTTCGGGGTTTGACATAATTGTTCATCTTGGCAGGATGCGCGATAAGTCCAGAAAATTATTAGAAGTTGTTGAGATAGTAGGTTTCGAAAACAATGAAATAGTTTTAAATCCATTATATAAATTCACGGAAACTAGCGGAAAGGGAGAAAGTGTTGAAGGGAACTGGGAAAAATGCGGTGAACTCATTCATAAAGAAAAGATGTTGGCAGCAGGATTTAAATAAAAGAGAAAGTATTATAGGAATTATACAAGCGTGCCTTGTAATGGTGTCAATTGCAATAGTTTTCTATAGAGCACTAATAGCGGTACCATTTCTCATTCCGGTAGGTATGATTTACTTTAAGAGTTATAGAAGCGAACTTATGGCTAAAAAGCAGAGACTCTATAGGAGCGAGTTTAAAGACATGATTCAACTTTTGTCATCAAACTTGTCTGTTGGATATGGAATAACAAATGCATTTGTTGAGGTTGAAAGAGAGCTCCGGGCAACTACAAAAAAAGAAACACGCATGGTCAAAGAACTTGGGATAATCATTCGTCAACTTAATATGAACTTATCTGTGGAAGCCGCACTGATGACCTTTGCCAATAGAGTAAAACTTGAGGATGCATTTAGCTTTGTCACGGTATTTGTTTCAGCCGGTAGGAGTGGCGGGAATCTGGTTGACATAATATCTGACACAACTATGCAGATAGTAGAGAAGCAAGAGGTGGAAAAGGAGATAGAGACGATTCTTACGGCAAAGAAATATGAATTTAGAGTAATGTCTATGATACCGTTTTTTATTATCGGATATATGTCGGTAAGTTTTGGAAACTTTATGAGTCCGCTGTATGGAAATATTTTAGGAATTGGGGTAATGACGCTATGTCTGGTAATTTATATTTTCGCATATGCGCTTGGATTAAAAATCGTAACAATAGAAATATAATAATCATATTTGTATTAGTCGTTGGTGTAGGACTTGGAATTTTAATTTATGATCAGATTTCTGCTAGTAGCAGACTTGATGCAGAAATACAGAGAAACAGTTATGGCAAGGGTAGTCGGGAGGAACAAATAGAAATAGATATAGGAGATAGCGGTAGAGAGGCGATAACAATAGAGGTAGGAGAAAGGGAGTATACTTCCGAGGAAATTAAGATAATATTTGATGAAATAATAAACAACTTGGATAGCTTAATATTAGGAGAAAATATTGATTTTGATTATGTTACGTCAGACTTAAATCTAATTAAGAGTTATAAAGATTACCCGGTAACTATAACTTGGAGAAGTGATAATTTTCAACTGGTAAGTAACGAAGGCAGAGTAAATGCAATGGAAGAGTCAGAAGAGGGCAAGGTCGTTAAATTAAGTGCTGCGATAATTTACACGAACAGAACAACCGACCAAGCCATTTATGAGAGAGGAGTTTGCATTTATCCGAAATATGACAGCAATGAGGATGCACAAAGGTATTTGATTGAGCGGAGGATAAAAGAAAATGAAGAAAAAAGTAAAACAGATGAAGTTTTTACACTGCCGAGCAGTGCAGATGGTAAGGAGATTAGCTACTACAGGATTCCGAATTACAGAGGAATTACCATTATGGTATTTGGAGTACTATTTGGAATCTTGCTTTTCCTTAAAACGAAACAAGATAAGATACAAAGCCAAAAGGATAGAGAGAAACAGATGTTGATAGACTTTCCTGAGATTTTAAGCAAAATAATAATGCTTCTAGGCTCGGGTATGGTACTTAGTCAAGTATGGGATACCATTGTTGATGAATATGATAGAAAGTCGAATGACAAAGGGATTAGATTTGGATATGAGGAAATGAAAATTACCAGAAGAGAAATGAGAAATGGAACGAATGAAGTGACCTGTTATGAAAATTTCGGTAAGAGATGCAAGATACGACCGTATATGAGATTAGGAATGCTGTTGTCCGGAAATATAAGAAAAGGCAACAAGGGACTAATAGAGGTTCTAAAATCAGAGAGCTATCAAGTCTATGATGAGAGACTAGTCAGAGCTAAGAGAGCGGGCGAAGAAGCCGGAACAAAATTACTTATACCAATGTTCCTTATGCTTGTAGTTGCATTACTGGTAATAATTGTACCGGCGTTTATTTCAATACAAATTTAGGAGGATGATATGTGGAGATTATATCAGATAGGAAATATTATTAAGCAAAGATTAAATAAGGCAATGAGAAATAATGATGGAATAGGAGTAGTGGAGGTAATACTTATATTAGTTGTACTAATAGCTTTGGTACTCATATTTAAAAATCAACTTATTAGCCTGGTAGAAACTATATTTAATAAAATAACGAGTGAAAGTTCAGGAATATAATATGTCAGATACGTTCGGAGTTGTAAAAGGCTCTATAACTGTATATATGAGCTTAGTGTTTCTTATTATAATGTCATTCATAGTTTCGATAATGGAAAGTGCTTCAATTCAAATAGCGAAATCCTATAAAAGAGCAGATACGGTTCTTGCAGTAGAAAATGTATTTGCTGAGTACAATATTGATTTACTTAAGGATTATAGCATATTTGCACTTGATACGACCTATAAGGGAACTCATTTAGGCGGTAGGTCAAATTTGGATGCAGTGATTAATAGAATAAAGCACATGGGTGCAGGTGAGTCTGATATTTATGCATCTTCGGTTATATATTATACCGATTATGGTGGATTGGGTTTTATGAACCAAGTGGTAGAATATGCGATTTCGAAGTATGGACTGGATAAGGTGGTAAACGCTGATTACGATGAGTCAGATTGGGTACAAAACAAGGAGCAGGCAGAAAACACAGAAAAGAAAGAGGCTGATGTGAGTGAGGAATTAACAGGAATGCTAAGCGAAGCGCAGGAAACAATGCCTGAAGATAGTAACCCTATTTCACATGTATCATCCATTAAGGAAATGTCTTTACTTGAGTTAGTTTTACCAAGTGAAATGCAAGTGTCATCTAAATCTATAGATACATCCGGACTGGCATCTAACAGAACACTAAATACCGGATTTGGAGATCATAAACTTAAATCCTATGGTGAAGGGACGATGCGTCTGGCAATTTGCGAATATATATTAGACCATTTTGATTTATATAATAGTGGATTGGATGACAGTATGTATGGCTCAAATGCACTGGATTATGGAGTTGAATACATTATATCAGGGCATAATAGCGATAGAAAAAATTTAGAAAGTATAGTCGGTAAACTTCTTTTAATTAGGTTTGGAGTAAATTGTATTTATATTCAAACTGATGAGGAACTAAAAGCACAGTCAATGACAATGGCGGTTGCGCTGTGTTCAGCACTTAGTTTACCGAATATATCCGAAGTGGTTAGTCATGCAATTTTACTTGCATGGGCATATGGTGAGGCAATTATGGATATACGCTCTCTTTTGGATAATAAGAGAGTACCATTGTTTAAAAGCAAAGAAAGTTGGCAACTTCAGCTATCCGGATTACTTAAGCTCGGAACTGATGAGGATAATGAAAGTAGTATGGATGTAGCAGATGGCATGTCTTATAAGGATTATATAAGAGTATTGCTATACACTGAATCGAAAGAAGGTATGATATTTGGAGCTATGGATTTAATAGAAGCAGATTTTTCCGGCCGTGACAAATCGTATATTAAAATGGATGAAATGATATACGGGTTAGAAATAAATAGTTTTTATAACTTCAGAAGAAGTATATCATATGAATTTAAGACGGCTTTTATTTACCAATGACTTGTGTGCGTATGTGAAAAGGGAGTGAATACAGATGCTTTTTTGGTTTCTAAATAAAAAAATCCAAAAAATAAAAAAAAGAGAGGAGAGGGGTTCGTACAATGATAAAGGTAAAAACAAAAAGTCGTTCATCAAAAATGTCTTATCCAAGAAAGCATCCGTATTCACTTCAAGACAAGGGAGCATTACCATTGAAGCTGCGGTTGTTCTTCCTATATTCATATTTGCAGTTCTGACGCTGGTATTCCTTATGGAGGCAATGGCCATTAGGACGAATATAAGAATGGGTCTTGCACATGCATGTAAGCAAATAGCGATAGATGCTAGTTTAGTACCTATGGTGAATAGTGCGAAAGTTGAGTCCTATATTATAGAGTCGATAGGTGGTGATAGACTTAATCGCAGTATAATTAAGGGTGGCAAAAGCGGGATAGATTGTAGTAAATCCAGCATGTCTATGCTCACCGGTAAAGGAAAGTTAGTTGCTGAATACACAGTAGAAACGCCGTTCCCTATGTTTAATGGGCTGGCAAAAATTAGAGAAGAAGCCGTTGTAAAAGCCTGGAATGGCTATGTGGAAGACGGAGGGATACTGGAAAATGAAGATATAGTATATATAGCCGAGACGGGTATTGTATATCACAAGGATTATAACTGTACTTATTTAGTGCTCAGCATAAAGTCAATTACATATGCGTCTATAAGTGAAAGTAGAAATGAAAATGGTGGGAAGTATTATGAATGCAGCAGATGTGATATCAAGAGCGGCAGTATGGTATACATAACCGATTATGGTGATAAATACCATGGCAGCGTAGGATGCAGTGGTCTTAAGAGAACCGTATTCTCGGTTCCTATTTCTGAGGCTATAGGAAAAGGGGGATGTTCTAAATGTTGTCAATAGAATTATTAGCAGTAGTCTTATATTTGATTTTACTTTCAGTAATGGATCTAAGACATCAGGTGCTGTCTCTAAGGCTGCTTATAGTTGGTGGAATAATATTGCTTATTATTAAAACGGTTTTGGGCGAGTACGATTTGTGGTCATTTATATTAGGGATATGCGTAGGTATTATGTTTCTGACTATAAGTAAAGTTACGAAGGAGAAAATAGGATATGGAGATAGTATAACAATAGCTATTCTCGCTATATTTACCGATGGTATGGTTGCGATGACATCAGTTATGTTGGGGTGCTTATTAGTGCTGCCGTTCTCACTTATTTCACGCTGGAGTAAGAATAAGAGAGTAGCATTTATTCCCTTCTTAACAGTGGGATTTGTGACTGCTGCATATATGTGGGGGCGTATTTGAATAAAAAATTAAAAGGAAGTTTTACGATAGAAGCATCGTTTATTGTTCCTATAATAATGATGATTTTTATAACAATAGTACTAACCATCTTTTATTATCATGATAAAAATATTTTAAATGCAGCCGTATATGAAACGGCTGTGGTCGCAAGCATTAGATTCAGAGATGAAAAAGAGATGTCAGAAGATATAATAGAAGAGTTGCTGTTAGAAAGAATAGGAAATAAGTGTATTTTTTTATCGTACGAAAACAATGAGATTATCGTTGAGAAAGAAGTAATATGCATTAAAGCTACTGCATCAAAAGGAAAATTTAAGGTTCGTGCATCAGCTCAGGCAGCAACTGTGAAAGCAGAAGAAAAGATTAGGGAGAGAAGTAGGTGGAAAGATATTTTACCGTAGAAGAAAAGATAGTCTACAATGAAGATTATCAAATGAAAATGATGAGAAATAATAGTATAAAGGGCCTGCTGGGAATGCGGGGAATGGGTATTAATGATTGTAGTCAATACACATATGAAATAGGAGGCAAAGTTTCGTTAAAGGGTCTGTACGAAAGGGGAAAGGTTACAACTCAAGATATAGATACCTTACTTTGTAGTATTCTTGCGATAGCTCAAGAAATCGAAGAGTATCTGCTTGATTTGTCAAAAATTTACTTGAAGCCGGAGTATATATTTTATGGAGACAACAATTTCTATTTCTGTTATTACCCCATAAAAGAGGAAGAACTATGGACTGAGTTTCATGAACTTGCTAAATTTCTGGTCGACCATATTGATTACGATGATGAAGTGAGTATAGAGAAAGCTCATGCTATGTACGAAAAGAGTAAGATTGAAAATTATGACCTTAAAGCGCTTATATATGATTGCCTCTCTATACAGACACCGGATACGCAAGAGCAGGATAATACAGATGTGGAAGTAGGTATTACTTTTGGGTCAAGAGAGGCACAAGGTAATGAGGGAAGAAACATTGATTTTGATGAAGAGAGTGAAATAGCTGAACTTTCAGCAGTTAATCTTGAGTCAATAAACATAGGAAATAAAAAAAGCAAACATAGAAAAAAAGGAAAGAGGCCTAAGTGGGGTGAATTTGATAGTCTGATTCTGGATGAAGAAATATAATATCTACAAGTGTACTTTCATGTGTTATACTATGTGTAGCAATTTTTGAAAGGAAGTATTATGCATTCAGTTAAACAAGCATTCAAAGCAGCTCCCGTTACGTTCATCCTAGCGGCGGCTAATATTATTATATTTCTAGGTTTATCTTTTATTGGCATGACGGAAGACGGTAACTTTATGGCACAGCATGGGGCAATGTATGTTCCGTATGTTATTGCTTACAAGGAATACTATCGACTTATTACTTGTATATTTCTGCATTTTGGCATAGGCCATCTTGTGAATAATATGATTTCATTGGTTCTATTTGGCAGTGCGTTGGAGAAGGAAATAGGCAGTATTAAATTCGCAATTATATATTTTATCAGTGGAATCGGTGCTAATATAGTATCTGCAATATATGATTACTCTACACAGCGTTATGCAGTATCAGCAGGCGCATCAGGAGCGATTTTCGGAGCAATTGGAGCGCTGCTGTATGTAGCAATTAGAAACCGTGGCCACATAGGTAATATATCAAGTAGAGGTATTGTTATTATGATTGCTTTTACTCTTTACTATGGGTTGACGAGTCAGGGCGTTGACAATTTGGCTCATGTAGGTGGTCTGGTTATTGGAATTATACTTGGAATACTGCTATACTGGAAGAAGAAAAATAAATATAAAAACCCATATTATGACAGATGGCATTAAAAGGAGGAATTATACATGAAAGATGATAATTGTATTTTTTGTAAACTTGCCAATGGAGACATTCCAACATCGACGCTATATGAAGATGACGACTTTAGAGTGATTTTAGATGCATCGCCTGCTACTAAAGGGCATGCGTTAATTATTCCTAAGGAGCATTATCGAAACCTCTTCGATATAGATGATGTCGTTGCTGCTAAGGTTATGCCTCTTGCAAAGAAGATGGTTAATAAGATGAAGGGTATACTTGGATGCGAAGGCTACAACATTGTTCAGAACAACGAAGAGTGTGCCGGCCAGACTGTATTTCATTTCCATGTACATCTAATACCTAGAAAAAGCGGAGATAAAATCGGGTTAGGATGGAAAATGGGAGAACTAAAAGAAAAAGATGTTGAAGAAATATTAGGGAAAATATAACTTTTCAAAAAAGGCATCACGCTGACTGAGGATTACTCAGCAAGTGTGGTGCCTGGTTTTTTCTTGATGGTTATTTAGTATTGGCTTCAATGAGATCAACAATGGTGTCTATTGAATCGTGAAGACCGGATGCTTTCATATTGTCGATATACATAAATCTGTCTTCGTATAGCTCTCCAATGGCATCTAGTAAAGTTAAATTAGTCATATGCTCTTCTTCAAGAATCATGCTAAATCCCTGGTTTTCAAAGGACTGAGCATTGAGTATCTGATCGCCTCTGCTCTGTGCAGCAGGAAGAGGTATAAGAAGATTAGGTTTTCTTAGAGCAAGTAGTTCACATATTGCATTGGCACCCGCTCTGGAAATAACAATGTCAGCGGCGGCAAATATATTTTTGAGCTCTTCTTTAAGGTATTCAAACTGTGCATACCCTTCGTATTTATCAAGTGAAGGGTCGAGCTTACCTTTGCCACAGATGTGTACGACTTGATAGGTTTTAACGAGTTCGGGAAGTACACCTCTGATGGTTTCGTTTATAGCAGTTGCACCCAAGCTACCTCCAACAACCAATACAACAGGTTTTTCAGTCGAAAATCCGAGAAAATTAAGGGCTTTATATCTATCACCCGCTAGTAATTCCTGGCGAATTGGTGAGCCGGTTAGCACTGCTTTTCCCGTGGGAAGCAGTTTGAGAGTTTCGGGAAAGTTACAACACACTTTTGTAGCTGAAGAAATGGCAATTTTGTTTGCAAGTCCCGGGGTCATATCGGATTCATGTATTATAACCGGAACCTTAAGTTTCTTCGCGGCATGTACAACCGGTACAGTAACAAAACCCCCTTTTGAAAATACGATATCAGGTTCTAATATTTTCATCAAACGCTTCGCCTGCGAAGAGCCTTTTAAAACTCTGAAAGGGTCTGTTAGATTTTTTGCGCTCAAATATCTGCGAAACTTCCCTGAGGATATTCCGTGGTATGGTATTCCGATAGATTCAATTAAATCCTTTTCGATACCATCATAGGTGCCGATATAATGGATGTCATAATCAAGTTCCTTAAGCCTTGGCAACAGTGCAATGTTTGGTGTAACATGACCTGCAGAGCCGCCACCTGTTAGTATAATTCTTTTCATACATACTCCTTTAGAGCTTGGGCTAGTTGGTCGGGACAAGAGGTGCTTTTGAATCCACAATGAATTCCTTGCAGTTTTGCAATTGCATCTTTTACGTTCATTCCTTCAACAAGCCTGGATATACCTTGTAGGTTACCATTACAACCGCCTACAAAGTCAACATGTTTAATTATCGAATCAACAACATCAATATTAATTACACTAGAGCATACGCCCTTTGTTTTAAATTGCATAAACAACCTCCAATATCTTTCTACCATTTAGCATTATAACAGAGGAAATGAAAAGTTACCATATAGCGTAAGCTTTTTTTAAGAAAAAAGAATAGTTTCATTGAATTAAAGAGATATTTTTCGTATAATGGTAGCTAGAAACTTGAATTGGAAGGAGCTAAAAGCGAATGATAGGCATAATAGGCGCAATGGAAGAAGAAGTTAGTGTGCTAAAAGACATTATGGAAGACAAGGAAATAAGCGAACATGCCGGAATGACGTTTAACAAAGGCAAATTATGCGGTAAAGAAGTTATCGTGGTAAAAAGTGGTGTTGGTAAGGTCAATGCAGGGATTTGTACCCAAATACTAATCGATAAATTTGGCGTTACTATGCTTGTTAATACAGGTGTTGCGGGTGCTCTAGACTACAAAATAGAGATTGGGGATGTTGTGATTTCGACAGATTCAGTACAACATGATGTTAATGCTGTAGCATTTGGTTATGAGGTTGGGCAGATTCCAAGAATGGACACACTGTTTTTTAAAGCAGATGAAAAGCTTGCAAACTGGGCGAAGGCGGTTAATGAGGCTGTTAACCCTGAGGTTAAGACATATATAGGTCGAATAGCAACAGGAGATCAGTTTATAGCAGATGCGAAAACAAAAAAGAGAATAATTGATGATTTCAGTCCGCTTTGTGTGGAGATGGAAGGCGCCGCCATTGCTCAAGTGGCATATATGAATAAAGTACCTTATATTATTTCGCGTGCAATTTCAGATAAGGCAGATGATAGTGCACAAGTGGATTATCCTGAGTTTGAAGCAAAAGCAATAGAGAGAAGTGTTAGGCTTATACAAGAACTTATGAGCAGCCTATAGTATATATAAACTATATTAGTTAAGTCAGAAAGGAAATTGTTATGAATAATGTAAAGTTCGATTATGTAAATGCTAAAAGTTTTATTAAGGAACACGAGGTCGAGCAATTTAAGGATATTTCCCTGAAAGCGAAAGATGAATTACTATCAAAGGAAGGCGCAGGAAATGATTTTCTGGGATGGATTGATTTACCTGTAAATTATGATAAAGAAGAATTTGACAGAATCAAGACAGCTGCAAACAAAATTAAATCAGATTCGGAGGTTCTAATTGTTATTGGAATAGGCGGATCATATCTGGGTGCAAGAGCAGCTATAGAATTTCTGAGAAACAGCTTTTATAATAATGTTTCTAAGGAAATAAGAAAGACGCCTGAAATTTACTATGCAGGTCAGAACATTAGTGGAACATACTTAAATGATTTAATCGATGTAATAGGAGAAAGAGATTTCTCAGTAAATATAATATCTAAGTCAGGCACAACAACAGAGCCTGCGATAGTATTTCGCGTATTTAAAGAAATGCTTGAAGCAAAATATGGCAAGACAGAGGCGGCTAAAAGAATATATGCTACCACAGATAAAGAAAGAGGAGCACTTAAAAATCTATCTACAGAAGAGGGATATGAAAGTTTCGTAGTACCGGATGATGTGGGTGGCAGATTTTCAGTTCTTACTGCAGTAGGATTATTGCCGATAGCAGTAAGTGGAGCAGATATTGATAAGCTGATGGAGGGTGCTGCTGCAGCAAGAACGGAGGCTATAGAAGCTGAGTTTGAGGATAACAGTGCATTATTATATGCAACAGTGCGTAACATATTGTTTAGAAAAGGTAAAAGCGTTGAAATATTGGCGAATTATGAACCGGGATTCCATTATGTTTCGGAATGGTGGAAACAACTCTACGGCGAGAGTGAGGGAAAAGATCAGAAGGGTATATTCCCGGCAGCAGTTGACCTAACTACTGATTTACATTCTATGGGTCAGTTTATGCAGGACGGAAATAGAATTCTGATGGAAACTGTACTCAATCTGGAAAATACTGAGAAAGATGTTGTACTAAAGAAAGAGGCGGTAGACTTGGATGGTCTTAACTATCTTGCGGGTAAGAACATGGACTTTGTTAATAAAAGTGCGATGAACGGAACTATTCTTGCTCATGCAGATGGGAATGTGCCTATAATGAAGATAGATGTACCAAACAGAGACGAGTATTCACTTGGCCAGCTTTTCTATATGTTTGAATTTGCTGTAGGAGTTAGTGGATATATATCAGGAGTGAATCCGTTTGACCAACCGGGAGTGGAGAGCTATAAGAAAAACATGTTTGCACTTCTTGGAAAACCGGGATTTGAAAAAGAAAGAGAAGAATTATTAAAGAGATTATAGTATGAGTGAAATACTTGATAAGCTTGTAGAATACAGTGAGTCGGACTATTATGGTTTCCATATGCCGGGACATAAGAGAAATACAGAGATTGTAGGAAATAAGCTTCCTTATGATTTAGATATTACTGAAATAGAAGGCTTTGATGACTTAAATCACCCAAGAGGAATGCTATTAGAAGCAAGGAAGCGAGCTTCTAAGTTATATGGAAGTAAAGATACCTTCTTTTTAGTAAATGGAAGTACTGTGGGAATACTTAGTTCGATAAGGTCAATTTTAAATAATGGTGATACTATACTTGTGGCAAGAAATTGCCACAAGTCTGTTTATAACGCTATAAATTTGTTTGGTATAAAGGCGCAGTACATATATCCGAGTTATGACAAAGATTCACAGCTGTATGGAAGTATAGATTCTAGGGAAGTTGCAGAAATAATAAAAGACGACAAAAACATTAAAGCAATGGTGATGGTATCGCCTACGTATGACGGAGTGGTTTCGGATATAGCAAGCATAACAAAAGTTTTACATCAAAATAATATTCCACTTATTTTAGATGAGGCACATGGTGCGCATTTCGGTATGAATCCAATGTTCCCAACAAGCGGAAACAAACAGGGTGCAGATGTAGTTATACATAGCCTACATAAGACAATGCCGGCACTTACTCAAAGCGCAATTATGCATGTTAATGGAATCTTGGTGGATGTAAAGAAACTTGAAAGAACATTATATATGCTTCAAAGCAGTAGCCCGTCATATATACTCATGGCAAGTATAGACAATTGTATTTCATTTGCGATGAGCGAAAGAGGTATGGAAGAGTTTGGAAAGTATGCAATGAGACTTGCGAAGCTACGACACAAGTTGACAGCAATGAAGAACCTTAAAATAATAGAAACGTCAAATTACGATAAATCTAAAATAGTCATTTCTACAAATAATACTGATATAACGAGCTATGAGTTGTATCATACATTGAATGACAAGTTTCACTTACAGATGGAAATGTATGCGACTAATTATTGTCTAGGAATAACATCCGTGTGTGATACGGAGGAAGGGCTGAACAGATTGGCTGAGGCGTTACTTCTTATTGACTCAAAGCTAAAGATGGAATTGAAGCCTGATGAAAGCGAACAAACTAGTATACCCAGGACACAAAAGGTGTATGATTCTTCGGAGATGACAGATAAGAATACGGAGATGGTAGAATTAGCTAATTGCGAGGGACGTATAGCTATGGAGCCGGTGTATGTATATCCTCCGGGTATACCTATTTTGGTGCCGGGAGAAAGGGTATCAAAAGATTGCATAAATGTGGTACAATGTAATATAGGACAAAAACTTAATGTTGAAGGGGTACATAATAATTGTATAAAGGTACTTAGTGATGAATAAGATATTTTTCCTGTGTGGTAAGAGCTCGTCAGGAAAAGACACTTTATATAAGCACATTAAAGAATTAAAGCCGGAACTCAGACCGGTTGTGCTTTATACAACCAGACCTATTAGAGAAGGTGAAAAGGACGGTGTCGAATATCATTTCGTATCTGATTCTAAACTTTTGGAATATGAACAGACCGGGAAGATAATAGAGCAAAGAGCATATAATACAGTCCATGGGATATGGAAATATGCAACTGTTGACGATGGTCAGATAAATCTGAACAGCGATAGTTATCTTGCTATCGGAACAATAGAATCTTTAGCAAAAATAAGGAATTATTATGGCAATGCAGTGGTAGTGCCACTATATATAGAAGTACCTGATGCGATACGATTAAGAAGAGCACTTGATAGAGAAGACTTGCAGGATAAGCCTAAGTACCAAGAACTATGCAGAAGGTTCTTGGCTGACGCAGAAGATTTTTCAGAAGAAAAGTTAAAAGGTGCAGGTATACAGAAAAGATTTTTAAATGCAGATATGAATAAATGCATAGAAGAGATTATAAAAGAGATTGTAGGAGTAATTAGTAATGGATAGTTTTAAAGATGTCGTCGGACATAATGATATAATAAATTATATACGCAGTGCGATTGAGTCAGATAAGATTTCCCATGCCTATATAATGAACGGACGCAGAGGTTCAGGTAAAAAGACTATGGCAAAACTATTCGCCATGACTCTGCAATGTGAGAAGTCTAATGCTGACCCATGTGGAGTATGCCAGTCATGTATTCAGGCTGAGAGCGGGAATCATCCGGATATTATCAAAGTATCACATGATAAGCCAAACACTATAGGTGTCGATGATATTAGAGAACAGATAAATAATACAGTTACGATAAAACCGTATAAAGGACCTTATAAGATATATATTATTGACCAGGCTGACTTAATGACGGAGCAGGCACAAAATGCACTTCTTAAAACTCTCGAAGAACCACCGGAATATGCAATGTTCTTTCTGCTTACTGAGAACGCAAATATATTACTAGATACCATAAAGTCCAGATGTGTAATGCTAAAATTCAGGAACTTACAAGATGCACTTGTTAAGAATTATCTTATGGAAACCATGGGTATTCCTGATTATAAAGCGGATATTTGCGCTGCATTTGCACAAGGAAATTTAGGTCAAGCTATAATGCTTGCAAATTCAGAACACTTTAACGAAATTAAAGATGAGGCAATTCCTTTACTTAAGCATGTTCGAGATATGGAGGTAAATGAAATAATAAGCGCTGTGAAGAGGGCAACAGTTTATAAGTTGGAAGTTGCAGATTTTCTTGATATTATTACTATTTGGTACAGAGATGTTTTGCTATATAAGGCAACTAATGATATCAACAAAGTTATATTTAAGGATGAGGTTTCAATAATAAAGGAAGAAGCAAGAGTAAGTTCGTATGAAGGTGTCGAGGAGATATTAAAGGCAATCGATGCAGCCAAAGAAAGATTAAAGGCAAATGTAAACTTTGATTTGGTTATGGAATTACTATTTCTTACCATGAAGGAGAATTAAAACTATGATAAATATAGTGGGAGTTAGATTTAGACAAGCCGGAAAGATTTATTTCTTTGATCCGGGACATCACAAGATTAATGTTTCAGATAGGGTAATTGTAGAAACTGCCAGAGGGGTGGAGTTTGGAACTGTGGTAACGGCTAATAAAGAGGTTGAGGATGATAAAGTAATACAGCCACTAAAGCCGGTTATACGTATAGCTACGGAAGAAGATAAGAAAAAAGAAGAAGCAAACAAAGAGAAAGAAAAAGAAGCATTTGAGATTTGCCTTGAAAAAATCAAAAAACATGAGCTGGATATGAAGCTTATTGAGGCAGAATATACTTTTGATAGAAATAAAGTGCTTTTCTATTTTACTGCAGATGGAAGAATTGACTTTAGAGATTTAGTTAAGGACTTAGCAAGTGTATTTAAAACCAGAATAGAACTTCGTCAGATAGGTGTAAGGGATGAGACTAAGATACGAGGTGGAATCGGAATATGCGGAAGGACACTTTGTTGTAATAGCTACCTGTCTGAATTTGCACCTGTTTCAATCAAGATGGCAAAAGATCAGAATTTGTCATTAAACCCGACTAAAATTTCCGGGGTTTGTGGAAGACTTATGTGCTGCCTTACAAATGAAGAAAAAGTATATGAGGAATTAAATAGAGCATTACCTTCAGCCGGAGATAAGGTTACAACTCCGGAAGGCTTAAAGGGAGATGTTCAGTCAGTTAATGTCCTGAGGCAACAGGTAAAAGTGGTAGTAACACTTGATAATGATGAGAAAGAAATTAGAGAATATAACGGCAGTGAACTTAAGTTTAAAAAAGAACATAAGAAGAAAAATACTTCTCTTTCCAAGGAAGAATTAAAAGAACTAAAAGGATTAGAAGAAAAGAGTGGAGACTCAAAGCTAGATGGTGAATAAGAATGAACGCATAGATGACTTGCAGATTGGTGGGTACAAACTGATTCAAAATCCGGATTTATTTTGTTTCGGAATGGATGCAGTTTTGCTCTCCTCATTTGCTATGGTAAAGAAGAATGAAAATGCTTTGGATCTTGGCACGGGGAATGGGGTTATTCCTATATTACTGTCTGCAAAAAACAATGGGAAGTCCTATGTCGGATTGGAGATACAAAGGGAAAGTGCGGATTTGGCGAAGAGAAACGTAATAGTTAACGATCTGGAAAACACAGTTTCTATTGTCCAAGGTGATATTAGAGAGGCGGCGAATATTTTCGGGCTGTCCTCTTTTTCAGTTATTACTTCAAATCCGCCATATATGTTAGAGGAGCATGGACTGCACAATGATAACGAGGCATTATATATAGCAAGACATGAAAAACTATGTAAACTGGATAATTTACTGGAAGAAAGTTTCAGAGTACTTAAGCCAAAGGGCAGATTTTACATGGTGCACAGACCATTTAGGCTACCTGAGATATTGTCAAAGATGATACACTATAGAATCGAACCGAAAAGAATGCGATTAGTTTATCCATATATTGATAAGGAACCAAATATCGTTTTAATCGAAGGCGTGAAGGATGGTAAGGCTAGGATGAAAATAGATCCCCCGCTAGTGGTATACAAAAGTGACGGGAGCTATACTGAAGAATTGAAAATATTGTATGGAGAGCAGAAAGAGTAATGGGTGAAATAGGGATGGCCGGAATGTTGTATTTGTGTGCTACACCAATTGGAAATTTAGAAGATATTACACTAAGAGTAATTAGAACCCTTAAAGAAGTGGATTTGATTGCATGTGAGGATACAAGAAATAGCGTTAAACTATTTCATCATTATGATATTGAAACACCATATACAAGTTATCATGAACATAATAAATTCGACAAAGGGAAAGTCCTTATAAATATGCTTCTGGAGGGAAAAGATATTGCGGTAGTAACGGATGCCGGGACACCTGCCATTTCCGATCCGGGAGAAGAGCTTGTGCGAATGTGCAGCGAAGAAGGAATTAAAGTGACATCGCTGCCGGGGGCTTCTGCTTTTGTTACGGCACTTACACTTTCCGGAATATCGGCTGACAGATTTGCTTTTGAAGGTTTTATTCCAACTGATAATAAAAAGCGCAAGAAAAGGATGGAAAGCATAAAAGAAGATACGCGGACACTCTTATTTTACGAAGCACCTCATAGACTAAAGCAGACTCTTAAAGTGCTTATGGAGTATTTGGGAGATAGAGATGTAAGTATAGTTAGAGAAATTACAAAGAGGTATGAAACCGTATTTCATACGACCATTGCTGCTGCGATAGAGTATTATAAGGATAATGAACCAAGAGGTGAATATGTTCTTGTTGTTAAGGGAAAAGACGAACTTGAAATAGAAGAAGAAAACAAGGAAAAATGGCAGACTATTTCATTAGATGAGCATATGGAAATTTACCTGAGCAAAGGTCTTGATAAAAAAGAGGCAATGAAAGCTGTGGCCAAAGACAGAGGTAAAACCAAACGAGAAATTTATAAAGAATTGTTAGGTTAGAGTTGCTAAGCAAAAGGAGAAGCTATGGGATTTATTTCGTTTAATCACGTTGTTAAAACCTTTCCCAATGGATATGAGGTTGTAAAAAATTTTAACATGGAGATAGAACTCGGAGAGTTTGTGGCATTTATAGGTGCACCCGGTTCCGGTAAATCAACTATTCTAAGAATGGTGGCAGGTCTTGAGGAGCCTTCGCTCGGAGAAATCAGAATTGACGGAGAATTACTAAGAAATATTCCGCCTGAAGATAGAGACGTCTCAATGTTGTTTCAAAATTATGCTATCTTTCCGAAAATGACAGTATACGAAAACATTGGGTTTGGTCTAAAACATAGAAATGTTCCGGATAGAATAATTGAAGAGCGCGTAGATAAAGTCGCAGATTTTTTGGAGCTTACAGATATACTATCCAAGAAGCCCAAAAAGCTAAGTGCCGGTGAGAGACAAAGGGTTGCATTTGCCAGAGCAATTATTACCGACCCTAAAATATTAATACTTGACGAGCCTCTTTCAAGTCAAGAGGAAGAACTAAGAGAGCACCTGCAAAGGAAAATGATTTTAGCATATAAAGACCTTGGGGGAACGATATTGTATGTTACACATAACACTGAAGAAGCAATGAAGCTTGCCACAAAGGTGGTAGTGATGAAGAGTGGGGATGTTCATCAGGTGGGTACTCCGGATGAAATATATAATAAGCCCGCGACGTTATTTGTAGCGGATTTCGTTGGTGAGCCAGCGATAAACCTGATAGATGGGGAGTGCGAAATATGTGGAGATAATGCATTTGTGAAAACTCATATAGGAGACATTAAAACAATTCCCGCTAAGGGTTCTGAAATATTTAACGGCAAATACTCTTCAAAGCAGATCGTCGTTGGAATCAGACCTGAGGCAATTAGCATTGTCGATGAAGACACAGATAAAGGTGCAGATGAGGGTGTCTATGGATATTTTAAGGGAGAAGTTCTAGCAACACAAGAAATCAGAGATAATATATGGATTCGATTTAAAGTCGATAACAAAATATATAATGCACTTGTTCCGGACGAAACAAGTGCAAGTATTGGAGAAATAATAGAGTTTAAGATAAATACTGAGAATTTACCGCTATTTGATAAAGAGACTAAGAAAGCAATTTCGTATTAAGTATCTAAATGCTATCTACCGAAATAAATATCAAGACCGTTAGCTATGCCGATAACCATTGTACTTTGGGTGTCGGCATTTTGCATTAATACATCTTCGTCCGGGTTGCTCATAAAGCCCAACTCTAATATAGTGACCGGCACAGTGCACCAGTTAATGCCACTCATAGTATCATTAAGCTGAATCCCCATATTTCCGATACCTGTAGCACCACAGTATGCATCTAGCACACACTGAGAGAGTCTTTGACTCTCAGCAGCAATATACGAAACATACGGGTTGGAATTGGAAGGTGCAAGAGCTAGCGCTCCTCTGGTAGATGAACTTGAGCTACCATTGGCATGCACTCTTATAAAGGCGTTAGAACCGGCGGTATTGGCAATATTAGCTCGTTCAGAATTACTTAAATTTACATCGTTAGTTTCTCTTATCATAACTACGGTATAACCCCTGGAAACCAATTCATCGCGAAGTTTTAGAGAAACGTCTAGATTTAGCTGATATTCCGGTACTCCTGTAGCCACACCGGTTGTACCACCTGTTACTCTTGCTTTCGTCTCCGAAGCACCGGGACCTATTGGCTCATGAGAACTATCACCGCTAGTTTGATGTCCGGAATCAATAGCGACAATAATCCCATTGTCAGCATTTGCAGTTGTATTCGGAGCCTCTTCTACAGCTTCCTCGATTAATTCTTCTGTGTCATCAGGCTCCTCATTTTCTAAGTTATCGGTGATATGCCCATCCTCAATTGGTTCACTTTCAATAATCAGTTCTTTAGCTTTTGTTTCTGCTTCCGCACTTGTTGATGTCGCAGTGTCTGATACCGACTTCCTATAAATGGTGATTCCGATAATGATTAGGACAATAATAGTAATAAATGCAGATATAATAATCACTTTCTTTTTCAAGTTTGTTACCTCATTCCATAGACTAATAATTATTCTATCATTAACCCATACAAATAGACAAGGCATACTTTATTGTGATAGAATAGTAAATGATTTTTACATGTAGGAGTAGCTAGGAGGATGAATGTAGATGATAAAATTATATGAAAAAGGTGTCTATCTTGTTAGTGGTAAAGAGGTAGTTACTGACGAAAGAGAAGTTAAACAAAAGACGGGTCGAGATGTAAATAAGGAAGAAGCTTGTAAAGAGACTATAGCATACAGTATATTGGAGGCTCATAATACATCGGGAAATATGAATGCACTTCAGATTAAATTTGATAAATTAACATCGCACGACATTACATTTGTAGGAATTATACAGACAGCCAGAGCATCAGGACTTGAAAAATTCCCGATTCCATATGTTCTTACGAATTGCCATAATTCACTTTGCGCCGTGGGTGGAACGATTAATGAAGATGATCACATGTTTGGATTATCATGTGCTAAAAAGTACGGTGGCGTATATGTGCCACCTCATCAGGCTGTCATTCATCAGTATGCAAGAGAGATGTTAGCAGGTGGTGGAAAGATGATTCTTGGATCGGATTCTCATACAAGATACGGAGCCCTTGGAACTATGGCAATGGGAGAAGGCGGACCTGAGCTCGTTAAACAACTTCTTAGCAAGACTTATGATATAAAGAAACCGGAAGTAATAGCGATATATCTTGATGGAGAGGTTGCTAAGGGAGTGGGACCGCAAGACGTTGCCTTAGCCATAATCGGAGCAACCTTTGATAATGGGTATGTAAATAATAAGGTGATGGAGTTCGTAGGACCCGGGGTGAGCAAACTAAGTGCAGACTTTAGAATCGGTGTAGATGTAATGACTACGGAGACTACTTGCTTATCATCTATATGGGAAACAGATGATAAAATCAAGGACTTCTATGATATACATAAGAGAAGTGAAGATTACAAGGAGCTACATCCGGGTGAAGTAGCATATTATGACGGAATGGTACATGTAAACCTAAGTGAAATCAAGCCAATGATAGCAATGCCGTTCCACCCTTCAAACGTGTATACAATTGACGAAGTAAATAAAAACCTAGATGAAGTTTTACGTGACGTAGAAGAAAAAGCTAAGGTAAGTCTCGGTGGTGAAGTGGATTACAAACTTAGAGATAAAATCAGAAATGGAAAGCTATATGTTGAACAAGGAATAATTGCAGGTTGTGCAGGTGGAGGATTTGAAAATATCTGTGAAGCCAACGACCTTATTAAAGGGAAATATACAGGAGTTGACGAGTTTACACTGAGTGTATATCCGGCAAGTACACCTATTTATATAGAATTAGCACGCAATGGTGTTATTGCGGATCTTATGGATGCAGGTGCGGTAGTTAAGACTGCATTCTGTGGACCATGTTTCGGTGCAGGCGATACACCGGCTAATAATGCACTGTCAATCAGACATACAACACGAAACTTCCCTAATAGAGAAGGATCTAAGCTGCAAGCCGGTCAGATATCTTCAGTAGCATTAATGGATGCAAGAAGTATTGCGGCCACAGCTGCCAATAAGGGATACTTGACTTCGGCTACAGATATGGATGTAGAATATACAGGACAAAAATATCACTTTGACTCCAAAATATATGAAAATCGTATATTTGACAGCAAAGGAAAAGCAGACCCTAGTGTAGAAATAAAGTTCGGACCTAATATCAAGGATTGGCCTGATATGTCGGCCCTACCAAATAATCTATTAGTAAAGGTAGTATCAGAAATACATGATCCTGTTACTACTACGGATGAACTGATTCCATCAGGAGAGACATCATCATATCGTTCGAATCCGTTGGGTCTTGCTGAGTTTACACTATCCAGAAAAGATCCCGCATACGTAGGCAAAGCAAAAGAAGTTCAAAAGGCTCAAAAAGCTATTGAAAAGGGTAATTGTCCTATAGATGCATTAGAAGAATTAAAACCGGTTATGGAAAAAATAAATGAAGTATGTCCAAACGTTAAAGAAGAAGGTTTTGGGGTGGGCAGCACTATATTTGCTGTGAAGCCCGGAGACGGTTCTGCCAGAGAACAAGCAGCTTCATGTCAGAAGGTACTAGGCGGCTGGGCAAATATTGCTAATGAGTATGCGACGAAAAGGTATCGTTCTAATTTAATCAATTGGGGCATGCTACCATTTATTACCAAAGAAAACCATGAAACACTTAGCTTCAAAAAAGATGATTACGTATTTATTCCTGACATTAAGTCAGCTATTGAAGAAAAACGTGAAGAAATAAAAGCATATGTAGTTGGAGCTGAAGTAAAAGAAATATCACTAAGCGTTGGGGAATTAACTGATGCTGAGCGAGAGATTATTCTTAAGGGATGTTTGATAAATTATTATAGAGGGTAATTAATAGGCTTAAAAAGAGGACGAGAAATTTTTTCGTCCTCTTTGCAACACTTGGGGTACTTTTGGACTCTAATATATAACAAAGCCATTTTGTAAGAGAGGGAACACTGATGATTTGTGATGAGAGACAATTCGTAATTCTTTATAAAAGCATATATAAAGACATGTATAGGTTTGCATTATGCATGATGAGAAATACACATGATGCAGAGGATGCTGTAAGTACAGCCGTTGTAAAGGCGTATGAGAATATTGGTAGTTTAGCAAAAGAAGAAGCATTCAAAAGTTGGATATTCACAATATTATCTAATACGTGTAAACGCATGCTTAAGAAAAAAGCAAAAGAAAAAATATCGGACATGACTCAGCAAGAGCTAAGCGAATCTGGTGAACATGCCACTGAGTATGATTTTCATCTGCCTATCGATATTGAACATGCCTTTAACATACTATCAGATGAAGAAAAGACTATTGTCGGGTTATCTGTATTTGGGGGTTATACAAGCAATGAAATAGGTGACTATCTCAAACTGAATTACAATACAGTACGCTCCAAAAGAAGTAGGGCTTTGGAAAAAATGGGTTATATATTAGAGCCGAAAGGGGAAAAGTATGGACAATAACAATCAGGATTACAATGGTGAGAAAGACATATTAAATCAAATAGAAAATGAAACAAAAGACATTAAAGTTCCGGATAGCCTGCTTCCGGAAGCTATGGAGGAGAAGCTAAAGAAGCATACACCTAAAAAGCACAAATTCAACTTCAAAGTAATGAGTGCAGTGGCGGCAGGGCTTGCAGTAGTACTCATTGCCGGAATAGCAATCAGAATGAGAACTACGGGAGAGTTGCCTACAAGTCCTACAAATAGTATTGCCGGCATTGATAAGGATGTATTTAATAGTAATGAAATCGTAGTCGCAAAGAGTTACGATGAGATATATGAATATATCGAAGCAAATAATTCTGTTGGCAATTTGGAGAATGAAGTTCTTACAGACTTTGCAGTGCAAGAAAGCGCCGACATAGCAAGAAGTGAAAGTGATACAGGTGCAGCAACCCAATCTTTATCTGCTTTGGAGGGTGCTGATTATTCAGAGACTAATCTTAGGCAAAGTGGAGTTGATGAAGGAGATGTAGTTAAAACAGATGGAAGCTATCTGTATATTCTAAGAAATCAACGAAATGAAGTCTCTATAGTGGATGCTAATAATGGCAATATGAAAGAGGTAACAAGCATTACAGTAGATGGGTTTAATAATATAAGCGAGATTTATGTTCAACAAGAAAGATTAATTATAGTTGGCAATACTGATACGATGAGTATATGGCCTTTGGCTAGAACTATGGATAGTGAAGATGGCACCAGCGAAGATTCTTATGTAGATGAATCGCTTACTATGATAGTTACTTATGATATTTCAAAAATAGAAAGTCCTAAGCTTCTAGGGGAAATGAGTCAGAGCGGATACTATCAGTCATCAAGAATTGTAAATGGGTACATTTACTTATTTAGTAATTATACAGTTTATAACAATATAGATGCGAACAATACTTCGACATATATACCTAAGATAAATAATGAGGTGCTCTCTGAAAACGATATCTGCCTACCGGTTATAACTAATGCTAACAACTATACAGTTATCACTGCTGTAGCAGTAGATTCACCGGAGAAGGTCATATCTTCAAAGGCAATCATGGCTCAATATGGAGAGTATTACGTTAGCAATGACAATATTTATTATTATGAAAATGTATGGGAAGAAAATCAAACATATACTAATATCCGAAAACTTTCATATAATGACGGACAGATTGAAGGCGTGGCTCAAGGGAAGGTAAATGGATATTTAAATGATTCATTCTCAATAGATGAATATGAAGGGAATCTGCGCTTAGTCGTTACACTCAATGATGATAATGCTCTTTATATCTTAAATGAGAAATTAGATATGATTGGGAGCATTGAGGATTTAGCCAAGGACGAGAGCGTATACTCTGCAAGGCTAATGGGAGATACAGGGTATTTCGTTACATTTAGACAAATAGATCCTCTCTTCAGCGTAGATTTATCAGACCCTACTAACCCCAAGATTCTAGGTGAACTTAAAATTCCGGGATTCTCACAGTATCTTCACCCGTATTCAGACACATTACTTCTGGGAATAGGCATGGATGCTGATGAAGAGACCGGTGCAACGCAAGGACTTAAGTTGTCTATGTTTGATATTTCGGATAATACGGATGTTCAGGAATCTGACACATATATCATGGATAGAGAGTATTATACCAACTTATTCTATAACTACAAAGGACTCATGATAGACACGCAGAAGAATCTATTCGGGTTTAGTGCAGAGGGAATGGATGGAGAAAATTACTATCTATTCACTTATGATGAGAATAACGGATTTGTAGAACTAATGAAGCAAGAGGTTAATAGCTCAGGATATATGGAGACTCGAGGCATCTATATAGATGATACTCTTTATGTGATTAACGGAAATATTATCGAGAGCTATAGCCTAAGTACATATGAAAAGATTGAGAGTCTGATACTGTAAATGTCTATGCATTATATATCATTAATTAAATAATTTTCTAGTAAATGGATGTCTTTGATAATAAGATATCCATTTTCTTTTTCAATCAACCCCCTTTTTGTGAGATTAATAAAGATATTTGAAACAGAGACTCTTGACAACCCGGTTAGATGTGCCATTTCCTGATGTGTAAATTTGATATTCAGCTTGTAATGACCATGAGTTATTAATATGCCATATTGTTGAATTAGACTTGAAAGTGTGTGATAGACTCTTGAGTTCGAGTCGTCAAAGGACATTTGTGTCAATAACTCGGCTATTAAACGTGTTTTTATAGAAAATGATTTTAAAAGCGACATACAGAAATCTGCATTGTTATGAATTTCTTTTATAAAGTTTTTCTGTGAAATTAAATATAGTTCAGTTTTCACGTTTGTAGTAGCAGTGCAGAAGTTTGTAGATTCATCGAGACAAGATAGTTCTCCAAAACAGGTCCCTTTATCGGCGATGTAGATACTTCTTTTTTTTCCGTTTAATCCGTAAGCATCAAGAACAACTCGACCACTTTTTACTAAAAATACAAAATGTGGTCGCTCAGATTGCCTGTAAATAACGGTATCCTGTGGGTAAGTTTTCAAGGTGGCATTATTAGTCAAATGTTTCCAGCTGCTATTATCCATAGTCAACCAAGGTGATAAAAGTTCAGAAATTTCACATCCATCTCGCTTATTTTACATAAGACCTTACATCCTTTCAAAAATAATAGCACAAATAGTCTGAAATAAAAGAAATAATTGTGTTAGTTCAAAGTTTAATATGTATTTGTAAAGCAGTTTACAGACAATTATACCATTGTAAGTATAATTGTCAATAAGGAAAATATTAAATAGGAGGACGACATATGAATTCATATGGGTTAATTGAAACAAAAGGGTTTGTTGCAAATATTGAGGCGACAGATGCAATGGTAAAGGCTGCAAATGTTGAGGTGGTTGGAACAGCTGAAATAGGCGGGGGATATATTACAGTTGTTATTAAAGGTGATGTAGGAGCAGTAAAGGCAGCGGTAGATGCCGGTGCAGCAGCGGCGCAGCAAATAGGCGAGCTTATTAGTGTACATGTAATACCACGGCCAAGTGTAGGGATGATGGAACTTTTTATCAAAGCAGAACCGGAAGCAGCGAAAAAATAATGACCATGATTCAGTAAGGAGGGAATATAAAACGTGAGAAAATTTTACACAGCATCAGATGTAAAAATGCAAGCCTCGGCGGGAAATTCAATAATTGTAATTAAAAAAGAGGATGTCATTACATCGGTTGCAACAGAAGAAGCTGAACGACGAGGAATAAAATTTGTAATTGAGTCAGATATTCAACCGGAAATCATATATAAGAGTGAGCCCGAAAAAAAATATGATTTTAAGCCATATATCGCGCCACAGCCTGAGGTATTGGTTACAAATACAAATGAGAATAAGAACACGTATCCTGAAGTAATTTCTGAACCATACAGGAAATTACTTAGTGAGTCCGAGGTTGATGAATGGAGAAAAGAATTTCCAATATTAAGTGAAGTGGCTCATTTGGGAAACTGCTCTCAAAGTGCCCAATCCAAAAGAGTGCTGTCTAGTATTAACAAGTATATTGATAACTGGGGTGGAGTAGGAATGGATTGGGATTCATGGGTAGCGGAGGTTGAATTAGCGAAGGCGGAATTCGCAAAGTTAATTAATGCATCACCTGATGAAATCGCAGTAGCATCCTCAGTTTCGGACTTAGTAAGCTCGATAGCTAGCGCACTTGATTTTAGCGGAAAAAGGAAGAAGATTGTAACTACTGATATGGAGTTCCCTACAGTAGATTATGTATGGCTTGCAAATCAGAAAAACGGGGCAAAAGTAGATTTTATACCCGTTAATGACAATCATGAAATAGATATAAACGAATATGAAAGAGTAATAGATGAGGAGACGCTTCTTACTTCTATCGCTGAAGTATACTATTTGAATGGATTCAAGCAGGATATAAGAGCGATAACAGACATTGCTCATCGTAAAGGTTCATTGATACTTGTAGATGCTTATCAAAGTCTCGGAACAGAACCTGTTGATGTAAAGGAAATGAATATAGATATTCTGGTATCGGGATGTCTCAAATACTTATTTGGAATACCCGGAATTGCCTTTATGTATGTTAATAAGCGATTAGTTCAAGAATTAAAGCCGGCTTTAACGGGATGGTTCGGACAAGCAAACCCATTCCTTTTCCAAACAAGATATCTTGAGTGGTCTGAAAAGGCAAGTAGATTTGATACGGGAACACCGCCGGTTCTAAATGCATATGCAGTTAAGGCTGGTCTTGAAATAATAAATGAAGTATCGGTTCCTAAAATAAAAGACCGTATTGATATGCTAAGCGCTTATGCTCTTGAAGGAGTTAAGAAAAGAGGGCTACGTACAATTAGTCCTTTCGAGGTTAGGAAAAAAGGCGGAACAACAGCTATAGTTTGTGGAGATATTATCGACTCACATACAATGGAGCAGGAACTGAGAAAGAGAAATGTTATTGGGTCAGGAAGAGGAGAAGTAATCCGTATTGCGCCACATTTCTATACAAAACCGCAGGAAATTGATTATGCACTGGATTGCATAAAGGAGATCCTTGAGGGAGGTAGGTAATTGGATGTATATCTGCAAAATACAAGGTAAATGTATATCAACTATAAAGCACAATAATATGTTGGGAAATTCACTTTTAACTATGCAGCGCCTTGACAAATCAGGGAAGCCTACAGGAGAAATACTTGTTGCAGCAGATACACTTAGCTGTAGTAAGGGAGAAATTGTATTAGTAACAAGAGGACAAGCTGCAAGAATAATATTAGGTGAAAAATGTCCTATTGATTTAGCAATAGTTGGAATAGTCGATACATATGAATTTTAAAAATTGGAGGTCAGTATGAAATCAAAGGGATTTATTGAAACGCAAGGATTAGTAGCAGCAATAGAGGCTGCAGATGCAATGTTAAAAGCTGCAAATGTGAATTTTGTTGGTAAAAAGTATATAGGTGCAGGGCTAGTCACAGTAATAATTGAAGGAGATGTAGGTGCTGTTAAGGCCGCTGTAGATGCAGGGGTTAGTGCGGCATCTAAGGTTGGAGAAGTTAAAAGTATCCACGTTATTGCGAGACCTGATGCAGGTTTGGAAGAAATACTTAATCGATAAGTTAAGAGGGATACTTTATGAAGGAGAATATTGAGTTAAGAACCTATGTGTTCGTTGATAATATGCAACCCCAATATGCAGCGATTACAGGAACGGTTACCAAGGGGGATATACCACTTGCCGGCATGAGCGAGTTATATATAGAAATGTCACCGGGAAGTAAGGTGTATGAACTTCTTAATATAGCATTGAAAGAATCAAACGCAAAACCTGCTTTTCAGATTGTAGAGCGTGAATATGGAGAGATTGAACTACATTCATACTGCCCGGATGAACTAAAGCAAGCAGGCGAAGCAATTTTACGCTTTTGCAATCTAAGTATAAGTAATCGAATAAAACCACAGCTTGTATCAGAACAGATTATCTCAAACGTGAACCCGTATCAGTCACAGCTTATTAACAGAGATGGAAGACTCGGTTCTATACTTGTTCCGGGGGAGACATTATTTATCATGGAAGTGGAACCGGCAGCATACATAGCGTTAGCAGTGAATGAAGCTGAAAAAAGCGGTGACGTTAAAGTTATTTCATTCGACCCTGTAGGGCGATTTGGACGATTGTATGTATCAGGAACGGAATCTGAGGTTAGAAGTGCAAGACAAGCGGCAATAGATGCAATTAGTGATTTGGAGGGGAGGGCATAGATAGTGACAGATGATATTTATGCAAATTATATCAAAGGAATAGATAAATCCATAGCATCCCC
Source organism: Suipraeoptans sp. (assembly GCA_047973235.1). Taxonomy (GTDB): domain Bacteria; phylum Bacillota; class Clostridia; order Lachnospirales; family Lachnospiraceae; genus Aequitasia. The sequence continues at coordinate 82,273 of JBKEBP010000048.1, forward strand.
TGAAAAAGTAATAACTAGAGAATCAATACCAAAGGTGGATTTAATCATTGAAAATGGCAATGTAATTATTCCGGATCAAGGTATCTTAAAAACAAATGTCTACGTTAAGGATGGAAGAGTATATGCACTAGGTAATATGCCGGACATTGGTGCGAAAAAGACAATAAATGCAGTTGGAAAGTATGTATGCCCGGGAATAATAGACCCCCATGTTCATCTAGGTATGTTCGCCGATTTAGAAATGGATATGAATTCAGAAACGAAGGCAGCATTGGTTGGAGGTGTAACTACGACAGGTGTTTTTATTGGAGGAGATAACTCGCACTTTAAAACAATAGATAAATACAAAGAAGCTATCGATAATAACGCATATACGGATATATTACCGCATCTTGTTATCGGAACCAATGAGCAAAAAAACGAAATGAGAGAATATGCATATTCATTAGGAATAACATCATTCAAAATATATATGAATGGGATTCCCGAGATAACTAATAGTGTAACGGATGACTTTATATTAGATGTATTTGAACAAATAAAAGTAATTGATAAAAATGCAATTGTTTGTTGTCATACTGAAAATAACCACATAGTATCACGAGCAGTGAATGTAATGAAAAAGTTATATGCAAAAGATATGACTATTGATAAATGGGCTGATACGCACCCGGCTATGGCAGAGGTTGAAGCGATAAATCGCATTGCTTATTTAGCAGAATTAAGTAAAACACCTGTATATCTGGTCCATATTTCCTCAAAAGAAGGAATTGAAAGATTAAGACAGATAAAGCCATTCAATAAGTATATAAATGTAGAGACAACAAGTCCATACTTAGGCGTGTGCGACAAAGATTGCAAAGATGCTAAGTTTAAGATGGAGCCTCCAATTAGAAAGCGAGAAGATCAAAATGCACTTTGGAGTGCTTTAGATGACGGAGTTATTGACACTATAGGAACAGATAATGTTTGCGAAACACTTAAGGAGAAGAGGTTCGGTGAGAACTTTTGGGATGTAGTTCCTGGGTATTCGGTAATTGAATCTCATCTGGCGGTAACACTTACGGAAGGTGTTGTAAAAAGAAACAAAAGCATAGAAAAAGTAATAAAGTGTATGACTAAAAAGCCTGCTGAGTTATTCGGTATTTATCCAAAGAAGGGCACTATTTTGCCGGGAAGTGATGCAGATATTGTGTTATTTGATATAAAAAAATCCGACATAATTGAGCCGTCTAAACAGGTGTCGAGAACGGACTTCTCGATATACGAAGGAATGGAAGTATTTGGTTCGTCGTGTATGACAATAAAAGAAGGAAAAGTTGTTGTTCAAAATGGTATCGTATTGGAATCCGGTAGAACGGGAAAAATGCTTACAAGATAGGAGGAATTTAGTTGAAAGAAATAAGAATTCACGGAAGAGGTGGAATGGGTGCAGTAAAGGCCGCTGAGGCATTGGTTTATGCAGCAGTAATGGAAGGCAAGTTCGGAAATTCAATTCCATTTTTTGGATTTGAACGTCAAGGTGCACCGGTTACAGCATTTGTGCGCATAAGTGATACTCCAATTAGACCTAAGAACAGAGTTTATCATCCGGATATCATCATAGTTTTGGATCCGACTATTGCACATGCAGTTAATGTCTATGATGGTGTAAAGGAAAATGGTGTAATGATTTTAAATACATCACAGGAGCAAAGCGATATTGCATTACATGAAAACATCAGTACTCTTGGTACACTTGATGCAACGGGTATTGCTCTTGATGTAATCGGAAGACCTATAACTAATACAGTTATGTTAGGTGCATTCTGTAAGGTTACCGGACTTGTTTCGGTAGATGAAGTAGGAAAAAAGGTTGAGGAACTTTGGGGCGAAAAGAATAAAATTGCACTTCAAAGAGGGTATGAAGCTGTTGAAGTAAACATTTTGAAATAGAAGTGGGGGAATATAGATGGAACTAAAAAGTAAGTACATTCTTCCGGTTGGAGCAGATGGTATACATGTTCTAAATACAGGAGATTGGCGTACAAAGAGACCGGTAATTAATCAAGAAACTTGTATAAAGTGCGGAACCTGCCTTTTATACTGCCCGGTTAACTCAATAAGTAAAGAAAATGATGAATTTGTAGTCAACTATGATTACTGTAAAGGATGCGGTATTTGTGCGCATGAGTGCCCAAAGGATTCTATAACCATGGTTGCTGAGAAAGGGGAATGATATGCAGAGAAAAGATGTTATTAATGGAAATATGGCAGCTGCAATTGGAGCAGCATTATCTTGTCCTGATGTAATAGCGGCATATCCTATTACGCCTCAAACTCCGGTAGTAGAATATCTTACTCAGTTTGCAGCTGATGGAGATATTGACGCAGCTATGAGTGAGGTGGAATCAGAACTTTCAGCAATGAGTGTTGTTACCGGGGCCTCTCTTGCAGGAGCAAGAACATTTACAGCATCAGCATCTCAGGGGTTAGCGTTAATGTATGAACCATACTTTAGAGCATCAACTCTTAGACTGCCAATTGTCATGGCAGTCGTAAATAGAGAAATGATTTCGCCACAGAGTGTCTGGGGTGGTCAGCAGGATTCTATGAGTGTAAGAGATGCAGGGTGGCTTCAAATTTATGCTGAGGATAACCAGGAAATATTGGATTTAGTTATTCAAGCATTCAAAATAGCTGAGGATAAAAGGGTTTTACTCCCGATTAATATATGTTATGACGGATTCTACTTGTCTCATATGACAGAGAAAGTGTTGATTCCTGAAAAGGAAAAGGTAAAGAGTCTGTTAGGTAAATATGAACCAAATCATGTTATCTTAGACCCGAAAACACCTATGGCAGTTGACCCTCTAACGAATGGTGAATTACTGATGGAGTACAGATATCGTCATTTAAAGGCTCAACAGGAGTCACTCGAAGTACTTGATGAGGTTGATGAAGAATTTAATAAACTATTCGGGAGAAAATACGGAGGAGCAATTGAAGAATATCGTATGGAAGATGCAGAGTATGCAGTCATTACAACGGGATCAATGTCGGGTGCAGCTAAAGATATGGTTGATGAGAAGCGAAAAGAAGGAATAAAAGTTGGCGTTGTTAGAATGCGTATGATACGTCCTTTCCCCAAAAAAAGAATTATAAACGCACTATCAAATGTAAAAGCCTTTGGAGTAATTGATAAAAACGTTTCTTTTGGATGTGATACCGGTATTGTATATCAGGAGGTACGAGCAGCCTTATACGGAGAAAAAGGGGTGCCCTCAGTGCCGGTTATCGGTGGTCTGGGAGGAGAGGATATCTCGCTTTCTATGGTTTCAAAAGTTATAGATGAAATTATTAGATCTGCTGAGAGTAAAAGAGATAGCGATACAATGTGGTTGATGACGAGGGAGGAGTAAGTGAGAATGAATACAGTAGATAAGCTAAATGTAGCAAAGGATATGATTTCTCCGGGAATTTCTGCGTGTGTAGGATGTAACGTGGAGCTTACACTTCGAACTTGTATGAAAGTACTAGGAGAAAACACAATTTTAGCAGTACCTCCCGGTTGCATGGGTGGTGTTGGAGTAGTTGGATGGGATACTGAATCGGGCTCTAAGACACCTGTTTTCTTCCCTCTTTTAGATAATGTTGCATCAATGTTATCCGGTATCAAATTACATTATGAAAGACAAGGACGAGATGTTAATGTAGTTGCTTTTGCAGGAGATGGAGCTTCCACAGATGCAGGGATGCAGTGTCTATCAGGTGCGGCTGAAAGAGGTGATAAACTTATATATATATGCTATGACAATGAAGGGTATATGAATACAGGATATCAGCGAAGCAGTGCAACAACAAAATATTCATGGACAACAACAACTCCTGTAGGCGAAAAGGCACATGGTAAAAAGCAACATAAAAAGGATTTTCCATTAATAATGGCTATGCATGATATCCCATATATGGCAACTTGTTCACCCGCATTTATCCCGGATATGGTAAAGAAATTGGAAAAAGCTATTGAATACTCAAAAACAGGGTTAGCGTATCTCCACATATATAATCCGTGTTTAACCGGCTGGGGAATCAAAACAGATGAAAGCATAGAGGTTTCAAGAGTAGCGGTGGAATCCAACTTCTTTCCCTTATATGAGGTGGAAAATTCCAAATATACAATTAATAAAAGATATAAGGATCCTAAGACGGTACGTCAATATTTAAGATATATGAAAAAATTCAAACATCTTAATGATGCTGAAATAGAAGAGGTACAACAGTTGGTTAACAATAAGTGGAAGCGCCTTGAGCAGCTTGCCTTACTGTAAGAAGGGAGATGTAAATGATTTCGAATTTAGAACCATTATTTAACCCGAATAATATAGCAGTTGTTGGTGCCAGCAGTAATCCTCAAAAAGCGGGATATACCGTAATCAAAAATCTAAATAAGATCGGGTATTCGAAAGAAGTATTTCCGGTTACAAAGGGCAGTGACTATATATTAGGAAAAAAATGTTATGAAAAGCTTTCAGAGATTGAGCAAAATGTAGATATGGTTGTTCTTGGTACACAAGCAGGTCTTATATATGAAATTATGGAAGACCTTGAAATAAGGATGCAAGATAAGGGTGATGTGAAGGTAATAGTTTGTATTGCTGCTGACTATGGAGAGACGAAAACCAAAGAAGGAATTAAACGACAGGAAACCTTAATAAACACTGCTAAAAAATACAAAATAAGGGTTGTAGGACCTAACTGTATCGGGGTAATAGACAATATCAATAAAGTGGACACGACGTTTATAGAAACTTCAATTACAGATGATACCATGGGGCGAAATGGCGGAATAAGCTTTATTTCGCAAAGCGGAGCGATTGCATCATCAGTATTGATGCTTGGAGCATCACAACCGGCACCGATATCAATTAACAAATTTATTTCAATAGGTAATATGGCCGATGTCGACTGCGTGGATTTACTTGAATATCTGGAGCAGGATGAAGAAACAAAAGTAGTCGGTATGTACTTGGAAGGATACGAGGATGGGCGGCACCTTATAGACACACTTTCTCGAATTGCAAAGAAGAAGCCGGTAGTAATATTGAAAGTAGGAAGAAGCAGTATAGGTGCCGAAGCAGCCAATTCACACACGGGATCACTAGCAGGAGCAGATGCGGTTTATGATGCAGCTTTCAAACAATATGGAATCGTACGTGTATTTACAATCCAAGAGCTAATAGATACTTTGCAAGCATTTGATACATTATTACTTCCAAAAGGAAACAAATGCTTCATTTTAACTCAAGCTGGAGGACCAGGCATCTATTGTACGGATGCATATATGGAAGCAGGCAATTTATCACTTCCACTAGTTAGTCAAAATACTAAGGATAAATTAGAATCAGTGTTACCTGATATGGCGAATGTGTGCTCACCAGAAGGATATACGGATATAACCGCTGCAGCAACGGCTAAGCAGCATGTCGATAGTCTACGAATTGTATTAGAAGACAACGATGTTGACAGTGTTATTTTCATTACTGTTGTTCCAACATTTCTATCGCAAAAAGACCTGGCAGATGGAATTGTAGAATTGTTAACTGAGAATGCTTATAACAAACCTGTTTATATTTGCATTATGGCTGGAAACTATGTGTTCGAGTGCAGAAAAAATCGAAGAGAATGCAATATATACTTTTGGTACTCCTGAACAATGTGTAAAGTCAGCAAGTTACATGACTTCGTATAGTAAATTTATTGGAGAGAGAAGCGAGGTGATGGCTAATGAGTAGAGTATTGAATGAGTTGGATGCTAGAAACTTGTTATTAGATTATGGAATTCCTATGGTAAGAAGTTCAGTTGTAAAAAGTGAATCAGAAATTAGTGAATACAGTAAAGATATGAAGTTCCCTATTGTAATGAAGATACTTTCAGCAGATATATTACATAAGACTGAAGCTAAATGTGTTTTTGTTGGTGTTTCGAAAGATGAAGTTCTATCGATATACCAGAAGATATTAGTAAATGCAAGAGCATATAATGAAAATGCAAAAATTGATGGTGTATTGATGCAAGAGATGGCTTCTAGTGGATTAGAGGTTATCATGGGAATGAAAAAGGACCCGCAATTCGGACCGGTTATTATGGTTGGAATGGGGGGGATATATGTTGAAGTATTCAAAGATGTAGCATTAAGACTGTTACCACTAGACAGAGATGAAATAGTAAACATGATAAACGAAACAAAACTTAATAGAATCATCAAGGGGGCACGTGGAACAAAGTATGATATTGATACTCTCACCGATAGTCTCGAAAAAATGACTAGGCTGGTCGAGGAGAATCCATCAATAGAAGAGATAGATGTTAATCCACTATTTCTATACGAAGAAGGACATGGAGCCAAAGGTGTTGATGCTTTAATAAAAATTTCTGATTAACATAAACTAGATGCTTAAAAAGGGAAAACACAGAGTGAGAACTAATAATGAGGAGAAAAAATGGAAAAGAGAGAAGAACATAAAGAAGAAAAGAGATTAGAATTTAGAGGTGGAAGCTTCTTTGCATTACTGCCATTAATACTATTTGTTGGTGTCTGTATCTTACTATTTGTAGTCTTTAAAGTATTTGAGATGGAAGGACTATGCATGGGTGGGATAGTTGTATTAATAGTATGCAGTGTTTTCGCCAAAGACTGGGGAAGGTATTGGCAAGCGGTTGTAAAGGGAATGACATCTGAAATGATGAATACGCTTGCACTAATACTATTGGTTGTAGGTATTTTTGGTAAAATGATGTCTAGAGGTGGAGTTGCACAGGGATTTGTATGGCTCGGGGATTCTTTAGGACTTCATGGTGGCATGTTTGTAGTATTTGCATTTATTGCAACAAGTATTATTTCAATGTCTACAGGAACATCTATAGGAACATTGTTTTCGGGATTTCCAATCCTATATCCGTCAGGAATACTTCTTGGAGCGAATCCATTGTTATTAGCCGGTGCAATACTTTCAGGAGCGATATTTGGGGATAATGTAGCACCTATTTCAGATACAACTATAGCATCTGCAGCATCTCAAATATTCAAGAATAAAAGAGGATCTGCAGATATAGGCGGAGTGGTTGCTTCACGTATGAAATATGCAGTTACAGCAATGATTATATCATGTGTACTATTCTTTATATTCGGTAGTGCAGGTGGAGTAGATGAAGCGGGAAAAGCCATACTTGAGTCTTATAAAGACCCTAAGGGATTAATAATGCTATTACCTGTAGTGGTATTATTGGCAGTAGCTATAATAAAGAGAAATATATTTGTAGCTGCTACCTGGGGAATTATCTCAGGAATAATAATAGGAATGATAACGGGTATCCTTACTCCAGCAGATGTAATATCAGTAGAGAATGGAGCGTTATCAGGTTTTGCGATAGATGGAATCAAAAATATGCTCGGAACAGTAGGGTATCTATATGCTGTAGCCGGAATAATCGGAATCCTAAATGACAGTGGTATGATGCAGAAAATGATTGATGCTCTGATGAAGAGTAAAATCAACAAGAGCATAATAGGATCGGAGTTTATTATAGGAATAGGTACTATACTTACATCTATTTGCCTTGGTTCGGCAAATGGTCCTGCGATAATTATGTTTGGACCTATAGCAGATCAAATTGGAAAAGAAAAAGACCTTCATCCATATAGAAGAGCTAATTTAATGGATGGATTTGCTAGTACACTTTCTGCAATAATACCTTTTACCAGCTCTTTTATATTTATAGTAATAAGCTGTATATCGGGATTGATGGAAGAATATTCATTTATTAATCAGATTAATCCTCTAGCCCTAGCAGGTGTAACGTTCCATTGTATAATACTATTTTTTGTATTCGTGTTTGCGGTAATATCCGGTTGGGGACGCGAATATGAAGGGGAAAATGGCGAAAGAGTTAAAGAAAAGAATTACTTAGATTCGAAAAAAGCATAAGTTGTGTTAAAGAGTTCCTCGCTAAAGGATATGAAATCATATCTTTGGTAAGGAACTCTTTAACTATTGTGAAATTATATTGAAGCAACTCTTTGGGAAATTATAGGCCCAATACTCATAGCAATAATACATTTAACCAAATCGCCAATAATATATGGAAATACTCCTATAGACAATCCGGCGATAAATCCAACATCTAGCTGATAAGATAGCCACAACGTTCCGAATATGTAGTTTATGATATTGGCCAGTACCATTCCTATAAATATAAGAAATGGCTTATTATGAAATCTCTCAATAAAAACACCGGCAATAATAGTTAAAAAAATAAAACCGATTAAATATCCTCCGGTAGGACCGGCGAGCTTACCTATGCCGCCACTAAAACCGGAAAAGACAGGAATACCTACTAAACCAATGAGAAGATATGCCAAATAGCTTATAGTGCCTGCTTTCCATCCAATAAGATAGACACTTATTAATAGTACAAGATTTGTAAGCGTTATTGGAACCGGGCTAATAGGAATTGGAATAGAAAGTGGGGCCAATATGCAGGTGATGGCTGTGATAAGTGCAATCAGAACCAGGCTTTTAGTGGAATATCTTTTAGTATTAGTAATTGTATTGTTCTCCATAATGTTGTTCTCCTCGTATTCATCTAAGAAGAATTATAATCGAAACAAAAATAATTGTCAACTAAACTTACAAAATGGTTAACAATACACAGATTGAAATGAAAAACTGTTCAAATATTAGCAAAAAGACAGACAATTAAGACAATTCTAGCAAATAAACAAATAAGATAATTAATATACATAAATAGTATTGACAAATTAAAACCTCGGTGCTATCATATAATCAATCCAAAGAAATCTATATACTAAACCTGACGAGAAAAGGTTTAAGATTTCAATCTAAGCAAAGGAGGCTTAATCCGTTGGACAAACCAACATCAATTACCCAATGTGTTAGTGGTATGGCAAATGTAAGTTCCCAAAGAGAAAGCCTAGAAAGTATAAGTCGGCAAGGTAGAAGTAATTAGAAGAACCGGAGAGATAGATGCCGCATTTAAAAGATCACATTTGCAGACATATTGGACAAAAGATACCACCTCAAAGAAGTTAGAAGATGCGTAAAGAAGCATTAGCTAACATATCATGAATAGAAATAATTAAAATATAAGTAAGGTTTAAGAAGCAATAGCTTAGTAGAGTGTTAGACAAATTATAAGGGCTCTGTCTAAGAAAAGAAAGGTTATAGGTGCTTGAAACCGATGATAATTACTTATATACAGTAGTGAAGTATGGGATTATAAATAATGATACCGAAGATTCATTTGGAAGAGTATGTAATAATGAAGAAGATATAATAATGTGACGAAGAAATAAAGTAATGAAGAAACAAGGTAGAATTGAAGATACAAAAGTCACATAAGTGAAGAATAAAACCAAAATGAGTCAAAGGCTTTGAGCTATCATAAGAGAAACATTTTATGATTGAGTTCGTTAAAAAAATAAGATTAATAAGAAAAAAGAAATTAGAAAAATCGAAATTAGAAGAATGAATAAAAATAAGAATTATAAAATGGGAACGAGATCGGAAGGAACCTCCGGTTAATAATAAGAAGAAAAATAACTAAATAGAGAAGCGGCCATTGTAATCATTAGATTATGGTGGTCGCTTTTCTATGCACTTTTTGCACACTTTATTCTACTTATTAAAGTAAAAAAGGAAATTGATTATTTCTACATAACTATATAACATAAGGAGTATACAAATATGATGAATAAATAAGAATAAATGGATAGGAGCACACTATGATTACTTTTTCAAAAGAAAAACAGGGATACGCAATCGAGCAGGTAGATGATCAAATAGGACAGATCAGATTAAATTACGAGGAGCAAGAAAAAAAGCGTGAGTCACTTAATAATCAAGTAGATTCATTAAATGACGAGTTAATCGAGAAAAAAGCAGAGCTCATTAAAGCAAAGCAAGAAGAAATGGAGAGACATAGGGCATCACTTATACAAGCACGACTCCATAGGGATAAAATCAAAGAAGAGATAAGTAAGCGTTCACTGGAGCTAGATGAAATTAGAGTACAGTATGATGAGCTTATAGGGCTCTCACAGGAATTAGAGGCTGATAAACATATATCTGATGAGATAAAAGGCTCGATTCAAACTGATGGAGATGAAATTAAAGAAGAATTAAATGATATTGACAAAATACAAAGCTTTTTTATTACAGCAAAGGTAAAAGCGGAAGACTATAAGAAAGAGCAATATAAAATAGTTGAAGATGAGATGTCCGATATTCAGGAAAAATGTGACGTGATTATTAATGAAGCAAGGGAAGAAGCTGCCGATATAGAAAAAGAGCGAAAAGAAGAGTATATGAGCGCGATATATGATGCGAGGGGAAAGTTCCTTGACAGTACAAGGCAGTTTGAAAATGAGAGACAAGACAAACTATTTGCAACACAGAAGCTGGTTGATGATGCTCTAGAGTTAAAAGAAAGAGCGATGGAAGAAGCAAATAGAATCATTAGTGAATCAGAAAGAAAGCAGACAATAATAGAAAATAAAGGAAGAATAATGAGTGAAAAGGTTCTTCCAATTGAAAGTGATAACTCGAAAGTAATAGGTAAAGCATTTGAACTTATTGAAGAACAGCTAAAAAAGACAGTTGATAGTCTGGATGGAATAATAAGTGAAGTAAGGCAATAGGGAGGAACCCAAATGCAGGAGGATTTTAAGATATATAGTCTCATAGAAATTGATGCTATATTTCAACAAAAAATAAGTGAAGAGAAGGCAAAGAAAAGAGAATTAATAAGTTCGTGGTTCTCAAAGGGACTTGCTGCAGTTGAGTTACTTATTATAGTAATAATGATTATTGATTAACATATGAAAGAGGATTAGTAGATGATGAATTTTGAAACGAATAAACAAGGATACTCCAAGAAACAAGTTGAAGAATATTTTAATATGATCGGCGAAAATTATGAGAAGCTTACCAAAGTGAATAAAGAGCTAGAGGAAAAGAAACAAACCATTTTAAATCAAATAGGCAAGATGAGCTTTGAAGAAGATTATGATCTGATTAAACTGACAAAAGAGGATGAAAAAACTTTAAAAGAGTTGGATGAGATCTCAGAAGAGAACAATACTGAGGCAATAGAATTACAAAGCAAAATTGAAGAAATGAAAAAACTAAGAAATAGTATAGCTTTGATGGGTAGTAAAGAAGAATTGCTGTCTAAAATTGCTGCTGAAAGAGAAGAAGCGGATAAGCTAAAGAAGACTAAAGCGGAAATTGAAGAAATCAAAGAACAGGAGAAAAAGGACGAAAACAAAGTAGAAACATATACGGATGAACTTGTGATAAATGCTAAGAAGCAGGCAGATGCATATATTGAAAAGATTATGTCTGAAGTAGATGCCGAGATAAAAATAAAGCTTTATGAGGGTAAGAAAAGACTTGAAGAAGCAGATGAAGAAGCAACAAAGATTAAAGAAGAAGCTAAACAAAAAGAAATAGAAGAAGTTGTTCAAGAAAACAAGATGCTTAATTCAATGCGTTTAAAACTTAAAGAACAAAAAGAAAAATTCAAAAGTGAATATGAATATACTAAGAATGAAGCCGAATTCGAAAGTAATGCATTAAGAGAAGATGCAGCGAAAATAATTGAAGATGCCAATAGAAAGTTGGAGATGATAGAGGTCAAAAACCGAGATATCACTTCAAGAGTAGTCAGTCAAATTGAAGAGACGATTAAAGCTATATTAGAAGAACATACGCATTATAAGGAAGAGCTTCAGGAAGTAGTAGAAGAGATTATAGAGAACGAGAGAAAAAGCATTGCATAGCATATCATAGCGTAAACCCATATATATATATATACCACTATAGCAGAAAAGACCAAATTTACAACATTAATCAAGAGACTTTAGATACGAGTAAAAAAGTAAAAAAAGTCGAAGAAAAATAAAAAATTCTAAAAGTTGCTTGACAAATACAACAAATTGTTCCATATTAGTATTATTCAAAAAACAAATTGAAAGGAAGATCACTCATGAAAGCATATACTCAAGAAATCAAAAGCCTAAATATGATGATGCAAAGCTGTGGAACCATGTACATGTACAACACAGCCGTTTTAACACGCACAAGTATTTCTGCTGATGATGAGTTATGATTCATATATGATTAGACTTTTTAGTATAATTAGAATCCGGCGGTAGGTACATGTGTACCTATCGCTTTATTATTGTAAAAACATAAATACTCAAAATGAGGAGGAATTATATGTCTGCTATAGAACTGAAACATTTATCAAAGATATTTCAAACTAAAGATGGAGATGTACATGCATTAAATGATGTTAGCCTGACCATCGAAAGTGGCGAGATATATGGAATTATCGGTATGTCAGGAGCAGGGAAAAGTACTCTGGTACGTTGCTTCAACTATCTGGAGAAGCCGACTGAAGGCGAAGTCGTTGTAGAAGGTAAGGAGATGGGAGGTTTAAGCGAAAAAGATCTAAGAGCACTTAGGAGTGATATTGCAATGATATTTCAGCACTTCAACTTGCTTACTCAAAAGAGTGTATTAGATAATATAGCTATTCCATATTTGATTAAAGGCATAAAGAAAAGCGAAGCAAGAGAAAAGGCAAGGAGTCTACTTAAAACAGTAGAGCTTGAAGACAAGGAAAAGGCATATCCGTCACAACTCTCAGGAGGACAAAAGCAGAGAGTGGCTATAGCTAGAGCATTAGCTAGTGATCCGAAAATCCTCTTATGTGATGAAGCAACTTCGGCTTTGGATCCGAGAACTACGAAGTCCATATTGGAGCTTTTAAAAAATATAAATAATGAGCTTGGAATTACAATAGTAATAATAACTCACCAGATGGAAGTTGTCAGGACGATTTGTTCTAAAGTGGCAATTATGGAAGAGGGCCAAGTTATAGAAGAAGGCAGAGTAGAAGCAATATTTGATAGCCCGAAATCAAAGGCAGCTAGGAAGCTGATCCTAGGCGATAAAGGAACCGATGATGAGGTTCTAAAAGCTGATAAGGTGAAAGAAATTTTGCAAGAGGGCAAGACGGTTCGTATTGTGTTTACTGAGAACTCTGCATTTGAACCGGTTATAAGTAATGCAATACTTAAGTTTAATATTCCAATTAATATCCTGGGAGCTGATACTAAGAACGTAGGAGGTATCGCTAAAGGCGAAATGCTTATCCGTCTTCCGAAAGAGGAAGAACAGAAACAGGAGATAATTGATTATCTTATAGATAGAGGTCTTAGTGTAGAGGAGGTGGAAGAAGATGTTTAGTCCTGAAGTAATACAAATGATAATAAGAGGTATAGGTGAGACTCTATACATGGTAGTCTTTTCCACACTTTTTGGATACGTCTTAGGTTTACCGATGGGAGTGCTATTAGCGGTATGTGATAAAGAGGGAATCAAGCCAAATACATTTGTTTATAAGGTTCTCGATTTTATAGTAAATATAATAAGAAGCGTACCATTTCTCATCTTACTTATACTCATAATTCCATTTACATTTCTACTTATAGGAAAGAGCACTGGACCTACAGCTACCATAGTTTCTTTAACAGTTGCGGCAGCACCATTTATCGCGAGAATGGTTGAGTCGTCACTTAAAGAAGTTGATGCAGGAGTCATAGAGGCAGCAAAATCAATGGGAGCAAGCAATGGATTTATTATTACAAAGGTGATGCTGGTCGAGGCGAGAACATCGCTTATATCAGGAGCCACAATAGCAACCGTTACAATACTTGGATACTCAGCTATGGCAGGTGCTGTTGGAGGTGGAGGCCTTGGAGATATAGCTATCCAATATGGATACTACAGATACCAATTAGATATTATGCTTGTAACAGTTTTATTACTTATAGTTTTAGTACTGTTATTTCAAACTATTGGAACATTTATAGCCAATAGATTAGACAAAAGGAGGATATAATCATGAAGAGAAGAATTATAGCAGGAGCATTAGCATCAGTATTGGTGCTAGGATTATTAACAGGATGTGGTCTAGGTAAATCGAATGAAAGCAGCGATTCGGATTCTGAATCATCGGAAGACTCAAAAACAATTAAAATTGCAGCATCGGCAACGCCACATGCAGAGATATTAGAAGAGGCAAAGAAGATATTAGCTGATGAAGGTTATGAGCTTGATATCAAGGTATTTAGCGACTATGTACAACCGAATCTAGTTGTTGAAAGTGGTGAGTATGATGCTAACTACTTCCAACACGTTCCATATCTGGATAATTTCAATGAAGAACGTGGAACAGACCTTGTCTCTGCAGGCGAGATTCACTATGAACCACTTGGTATATATGGAGGAACGAAAGCTTCACTTGATGATGTTGCAGAAGGCGATACAATAGCAGTACCTAATGATGCAACCAACGAAGCCAGAGCATTACTTTTACTTGAAGACAACGGTATTATTAAGTTAAAGGAGGGTGCGGGAATCAACGCGACAATCAATGATATAGAAGACAATATAAAGGGCGTTGAAATTAAAGAACTTGAAGCAGCGCAGATACCAAGAGTAGTTAAAGAAATGAGCTATGTAGTATTAAACGGTAATTATGCTCTAGAAGCAGGATATTCAGTAAGTGATGATGCACTTTCATATGAGACATCAGACTCAGAGGCAGCTAAGACATATGTTAACATAATAGCTGTTAAATCGGGCAACGAAAATAAGGAAAGCATTAAGAAGCTCGTAGAAGTGCTTAAATCAGATGAAATTAAGAAATTTATCGAAGAAAAATATGATGGTGCAGTAGTACCATTTGAATAGAAAAGCAGAAAAGACAGGGGCGTCGGAAAATACATTTTTCTGGGACTATCCCAAAGATTGTGTAAACCTTCAAACTGATGTAAGATAATTACAACAGTTTGGAGGTTTTTTATGGCAAGAAGAAGAGAGGAATCACCACAGAAAAAAGCAATGCGTGAAATGA
>JBKEBP010000066.1:0-2266 GCA_047973235.1 Suipraeoptans sp.
TTTGTACTGGGGCGCAGTGGGTTGCAGCGTTCTTCCATAAATAAACTGCCGCCCAAAGCGTATTCTTTGTCAAAATTCAGCCGCAAATAATACTCATTATCGCCAAGGGTTTGCATAACGGAACAGTCTCATAGGGACAAATTAAGGAACGCAAACTGAATACGGAAAAATCCACGCAACACATCAAACTGTTGCGTGGATTTTTTAGTTTATAACTACATTAACTTATTAATTTTCTCAAACAGTAACTCAAAATTTCTTAATGTTTCTTCACTAATAGTAGGTTCTACTTTGGTCTGTAGTAGGAAACGAGCAGGGGCATAATGGTTGAAATCTTTTTTTCCATTTAATAATTTCAATTGACTCATAACTGGTTTGTTGTTATCAATTTCATCCAGGTGTATATCTTTTTCAAATGCAGAATTATATAGCTGTAAATATTCTTCTTTTTTAAACATATCCTCAATGTCTGCAAATGACAAATTTAAAATTTCATGATAAAAAAGTATTTTTTTATCTTTAATAATATTTTGCACAATCATCTTATCCAATCTTGCCTTTGCGGATTGATCAGTGAATGTGTCAAGTAGACATACAATGTTTAATTCATTACCTCTTAGTAGAGAAATAAATGTAGCTATCTTGTCTGCTCCACCAACTGGTACAATGGTTATGTTATTTTTTAATCCTATTCTCCCTTTAGAAACAAGCAATTCGGAAAAATAATTTAAGAAAGCCAAGTCAGATATTCCTTCTACAAGTAAATTCTTTTCTGAGATATAAAGATTTTGAGCAATATTATAACCCAATGCAGCCTGTAGCGGAAATAATGTTGTAGAATCTTTTTCTTCAAGGGCATCTGAAACGATGCTACCAATATTTTTATCTTGTGTATCATAAACCGTTCTTATTTCATCGAGCTTTAAAGAATCAATCATGAACGGTGAATGTGTTGTATATAGAACTTGATAATTTGGCGTAAGCTCTTCATCGATAAAATGCAACAAATCTCCTTGAGCAGCGGCATGTAAACTCAAGCCCGGTTCATCCAACAAAAGTATGTATTTTTCGTTTTTATTACCTTGTATTTTGCTAAACCAAACAAGAAAAGAAAAGAACCATACAAACCCTTTGCTTCTATTTCTAAGAGGGAGGGTGACTCTATGCTTGCTATTATAAACACGAATATTTAAGAATCTACCTGAACTGGTATGCTCAACTTCAAATCGAATTTCTAAGTTCTCATTGGTTGTCCAATAATTAAAGAGGTCATCTGTAATAGAGTTTGATGTAGATTCTAATTGGGCTTTAAAGGCTTCAAAATTGTTTTCATCTTGCAATTCTTCTATATTTAATCCGCTAAGCTCAAATAATGCTTTTGCCGTGCTATATTCTTCGCTCGTTAATGAGCCATCAGAATTGCCATTTGCAAAATTACTAATACTAAATCTGCATGGCATGTTATAGTATTCACTGAAATACCAAAACTTTGGAATATTAGGTTGTATAAAGTTAAAATATACATACTTATCAAGTGGATTAGCCCAAGTAGACGAAATGGCTTGATTTTTAGCTTGAATTTTATCCAGAAGCACTTTAACATTTGCAAGACTCTCTGATATAGCAACAATTTTTACTAATTCATCGAAGTCTTTGCATTTTTCAAGTGTGCCAGTTTCATCTTGCTCTATGTCGTATTCTTGACAGATGAACTCTAAGAATTTTTTAAACTCTGTCTCCACGCCACTAAGAGTCGCAGTATTATCGTATTTAGTTGTTTTTGAAAAAGAACTGGATTTCAATATTCCTTTTCCAAGGTTTGCCTCAATTACCTCGATATCTTCATCCGATAAAATGTACTCGCATGTGACTGCCTTTGGATTTTCATTCGATACCTTAGATAGTGAACCACGAGGATAATCTAATGTTTTATCGAACAGGAATTCTTTGTTTTTAGATTCAAAATAATTGGTTTTAGCCATTGCCTCTAAAAGTGCACTTTTGCCTGATTCGTTTTGAGCCCTTCCCGAAAAAGTAGACAGCAAACTCAACAAGCAACGAGATAAAAATTACGGGCGAATTCGATTGGAGAAATCCAGCCAAGAGCAGAGTGCGGACGGAAAGAATTGTAATAGGCCTCAATGGACTCAAAAATGGAAAGTTGGGCCTGGCGTCTGGAAATGTAATGGGTAAGGTGAACCAATTCACATTTAAGGCAGGAGAAGAAGTTTTCCGCAACAGCGTTGTCATATGGGTCACCCTTGCG
>JBKEBP010000155.1:0-3335 GCA_047973235.1 Suipraeoptans sp.
TCATTTACTGTCAATGCTTCTTTGAGTGAGTTCGTATATACCTATTCGTGAATGTGAGTGCGATTGTTTTTTTTGGAGGAGTAAGACGAAATTGTAAGGATTCAATCCCATTGGTTGAACTGTCGGCAGGGGTGTTGGGTTGGGAGGGTAGGAGGGATGGGATTGAGGGAATTGATGAGCGAAACGGCTATTTGGTTGTCAGCGAACCGAAAAGGGGAATGGGGGGAGGAGGGACGGAATAAATTCTCAAAATAATTTGGAATGATTGCTTGTGTAATTAAAATAATCGCTCTATCTTTGCACCCGTTAAAAGGAAAGCGTCCTTTAGCACAAGGAGAGGTGGCAGAGTGGTCGATCGCGGCGGTCTTGAAAACCGTTGTACTGAGAGGTACCGGGGGTTCGAATCCCTCTCTCTCCGCAAGAAAACGAGGTAGTTATTACAACTGCCTCGTTTTTCTTTTTAGGGGGGTGTTGAGGTTATATCTGTTTGATTGTTCTGTTTCTTGTATTTCGACTACAGTCACGCAAACGGCATTCATTCTCCACTAATATCGAAAACACATGGAGTCTCTCTTCAAAAATTAGTTGAATGGCTAAATGTCATAAGTAATCAACCGCTTTCATCTTATTATAATCCTCCGTTCATAAAACCCAATCAAGCAGAGTTTTATTTAAGGCTTATAGCAGCGAATAACAAATCATTAACGCCGCAAAGAAAAACGACCTCCGCATCATCAGGCAGAAGTCGTTATATTGGAATGTGATATTGATAGCTTTTCGGTTTGTAATTTATATCGGGTAAAACTTATCTTCGGGTGCTTTTTTTTGTGAACCTATGCGGGGAAAGAAATGGTAATTATAAAAAAAATACTTATCCGTGAAAAAATCACGAAAAAAAATACGAGAAAGGAGATTCTTATTATATTTGCAGAAAATATTACTACTATGCTAATTAGATTATTATTCAAGAACTTTCTATCCTTTTATGAAGGGACAGAATTTAATATGCTTCCAAATCCTAAGAGGAAACGTTTTCCTAAACATATATATGATAAACAACCCATACCTATTTTGAAAGCATCTGCTATCTATGGTGCGAATGGAGCAGGTAAATCCAATATAATAAAAGGCATAAGTCTTTTGAAAGATTTTGCTACTGATAAGAAATTTTTTCAAGAGGTAGATTTTTATGAGTATAGATTTCAATTGAAGGAGAATAATAAAGCCCAGCCTATTTCAATCGGGATAGAGTTCTCTAATTTAGGTAATATATTTTACTATCATGTAGATATAAGGGATAAAAAGATCGAAGTTGAAGAACTATATTATACAAATAAGTCAACTAATGTAGATATTCCCATTTTCATTGCCAAGCATTTAGGTAAACAACGAGTATTGAAGGTTTATGATATTAATGGAGAAGAATTAGCCAATTATATTGACGATAAGATGTTATTGTATTTGGAAAAAAACCCATATTCATCAATAATATCATTACAAGAGGACTACCCTTTAGTGAAGAATAGCTTAGTAAATTGTGCACTAGAATGGTTCAATGTTAAACTTAAAATTCTGCCATTGGGGTTTAAAATCAAGCCAATCATAAATGTCATAGATAGAGCTAAAGGTTTATCTGAATTTATTAATAAGAATATATCTGAAATGTCTATTGGCATTGACTCGGTTTCTGTTAAAACGACTGCTGTAGAAGATATTTTTACTTCTAGCTCCACAAAACATAGTTTTATTAGGGAGATGCTTTTGAAGGATGCTAATAGAACTAAAAATTCGCTAGGACTTGGTTCTCAGAAAGATAGACCTTTGTTTTCTATATGCAAAGAAAAGGGGAGAGATGTTGTGAAAGAATTAATTTTTACTCATAAAGGTGTTGATGGTTTCATTGGAGAATTAGATGTTGATGATCAATCAGAAGGAACAATATCTTTGTTGTAAAAGCTAACTATCCTAACAGATATGATAAAAAAATATTATGTTTTTTTTATCGATGAAATAGAAGATAGTTTACATCCTCAGATTGTTAAGAAATTTCTAAGCTTATTTATGGATAACACAAGGAGTAAAGGGCAATTGATATTTACTACACATGAAGTCTACTTATTAAACCAGCAAGAATTGTTAAGGCCTGACGAAGTATGGTTTGTTGAAAAAAGTGATGGGCAATCAAAGGTTTATTCCCTTAATGATTTTAAAGAACATAATACTATTGATATCGAGAAAGGATATTTAGCTGGGCGATTTGGTGCTATCCCATTTGTTGGACAAAAGGAAATTCTATTTGAACCAACTAAAAATAAAAAATAGCACATGGCCGAGGCTGATAAAATAGATGTCTTTGACCGTATAAATCGCTCAAAAACAAAGCCTGAGGAATGGAAAGTTCCACACCAACTGAGGGCATCCATGAAAAAGAAGCAGCAGAGAGGTGAAGATATTCAGGGTTATATTGATAAAGGTGTTGCATTTAAAGATGTTACTTTTAAGGCATTTGGAGTGCAAATCTCTAATGAGAAAGATTTCCATGATAAAGAATCTTCATTGTTTATTATTTATTGCGGTGGAGCAAAAGATGAGAAAGCATATTTATCGTATATTATTGATTATCCAAAATATTTTAGGAAGGTTAAAATCCGCTATATTACTGGAACGGACCAAATTGATGAGTTAGTTGAGCAAGCAATAAATGATATCAAGAATGGCTTTGGAGGTGTCTATAACGATGATGTGATCTATTTGCTTACTGATATGGATACATTTAGAGATGATATTATAATGCAAAAACCTATATGTATAAGTAATAATATCAACCTTATTGTAAGTAATCCATGTTTTGAAATCTGATTATATTATTCTTGTTTTGAGGTTAAACCTATTTTTAGTCCATCATCACCAGAAAAAATTAGTAATGAGTTTAAAGATTATCTGCACACTGTTACTAAATCCAAAGGTGGAGTTGATCCGTGCAAAGCTTTATTATTAATTGAGACAGCGAATAAGAATTCATTTAGTAACTACGAAGAAGATAAAGATGGACTACCAATATTATTTTCTACTCAAATGCACATTCTCGGGAATCGTTTATTTGAGCTAATTAAGGATAATCTTAATTTTTTAGACGATTTGAGTTTGCGAAGAAAGCGTGTAAAGGGACCGTAGCTCAAACTCTTTCTAGTTGACATTTTGGCTAAATCAATACAAATAATGGTATATATGCCAAAAATGGTTGGTGAAATGTAGCTGAAACACCCGTACATACTTGATTTCAGAGAAGTTTATTGAAATTCGTTTCAATAAACTTTTTTGTTATGGGAAAAATC
>JBKEBP010000165.1:0-54713 GCA_047973235.1 Suipraeoptans sp.
TTCGACTTTGTGTACAGGTTTCTTTTCTCTTCTTGCCATAATAATAGGCCTCCTATGATTTTATTTTATCATAGAAGACCTTATTATTCTTAATTTACAGAAATTCTTTCACAGACTCCAAACAGCAGTGCTGCACATAATGACAGCACTGCTAATTCTTTTGTATTTAGTAAAGGCTTTTCACCCTGTTTTTTATTCTGTGGTATATACAATTTTAAAATGATCTCCATCTTCTACGGGTTGTTCACCAATACCGTAGTTGCAGTATTCATTATTTACATAGAATCCCCAATATGCACCATCATCTGTGAAACTCGCAGTTTCACCATTTACTTCCTCTACCATTAGCCCATAGTCGCTTTCGCTTCCTGCGTAGGTGAGTCCGTCAACTTCATCCATTACCTGCTGAAGATATTCGGCATCGGTTTGTGTCGTATAATCGGTTTCCGTTTCATCGGCAGATACAACTGTTATGTTCACGGTTTTATCTCCGGCTGTTGGCTGAGGCTTAAGAAGGTTGTATCCGATTAACAGTATAGCAACGATAACAATAAAGGTAACAATAGCAATAATTATGTTTTTATTAGATGACTTATTTTTCATTTTTGGTCTCCTCACATGATGTGTCTAGTGTGCGACAGCATTTCTGGCTACCTCGGCAGCAGTTGCTGCATCAGGTGTAAAATAATCGGCACCGATTTGTTTTGAGAAACTGGCATTAACAGGAGCACCTCCAACCATTACAATATACTTGTCACGTACGCCTTTATCTTGTAGATATTCGATCACTTCTTGCATTTTGGGCATAGTGGTTGTGAGTAGGGCTGACATACATATAATATCTGCACCAACTTCTTCGGCTTTTTCATAAAAGGCAGAAGCAGGGATATCCACACCCAGATCATAGGTTTCAAATCCCGCACCTTTTAGCATCATTACCACAAGATTTTTCCCAATATCATGTAAATCACCTTGCACCGTTCCAATAACAGCTTTGCCTACAGGCTCATTTCCGACTTCAATAAGCTTAGGTTCTAACACTGTAAGACCAGCGTTCATAGCTCTGGCGGCAACTAAAACCTCAGGAACAAACACTTCGTTATTTTTGAACTTATTTCCTACAATCATCATTCCGCTAAGAAGTCCATCGTTTAGGATTTCTTTTGGATCCATACTTTCATCCAGTGCTTGCTGCACTAGTTCTTTCACGTTTTTGGCCCGTCCTTTTTGTAAAAACTCTGACATTTCTTGAATTATAGACATATTGAACTCTCCTTTCAAACCTATTCAAACTATAGACATTGTAATATATTTTTACCAAAGTATTATAGTAATTATTTAAGAATCTTTGTAAATATATTTGAATTTATGCTAATATATATTTAAAGTCACCTGTCACGTGGAGGTAATGCAATGAGACCTTTAATTTATACCATTGTACCGAAAGAAACACTTGATTCGATGGTTAAAACATTCTATGAATGCTTGGAGTTGCCGATTCAGGTTATAGATGATCAGGGGATATTCTTAGCAGAGAGTGGAGATATGCCCGCATTTTGCAAGTGTTTTAAAGAGCATTTGCCAACGGGGGACACCTGCGAACAAATGCATGTATCTGCCAGTAGGAGAGCTGTTGACTTAGGGGAGTCATACATATTTGCGTGTCATGCGGATTTGAATCACATAGTATTCCCTATTATCAGTAATAAGACATTTTTGGGAGCTGTATTAATTGGTCCGCTTCTTATGGATAGGGGAGATTCTATATTGATATCCGGAATAATTAAGAAATACAGCATAGGAACAGAGGATGCACTCGATTTGTATGATAAAGTAGGCAGCATTCCGATTATTGAGCCTGCCAAAGTCAATCACATAAGTCATTTGGTGTATTACTTGTTTGTAAATCTTGTAGATAGTGGAAAAGAGGAGCTTAAGCAAAACTCACAGAAATTGTTGCAGCAATCGTTAATCAACGAGTCAATACAAAGGTATAAGTCGGAGAATATATCGACTGACTCATATCCATATAGCAAAGAAAAGGAACTAATCCAAAGAGTGAAACTTGGAGATGTTAGAGGGGCTAATGCGATTTTAAATGATTTGTTAGGATATGTATTATTCTCTGAGGGAAGCAGCTTAGATGTAGTAAAAGCTAGAGCAATGGAGCTTAGTTCAGTGCTATCACGGACTGCAATAGAAGGTGGTGCATCAACTGATAATACTTTGAAGCTTAACAATTCATTTATCAAGAATATTCAGCAGATTGATACCTTGGATATGCTTTGTTTTAAACTGCAGGAAATAGTAGAAGCTTTTTCAGACAGTCTTTTTCATTATGTGCCATCACAAGGTAGTGAAAGTGTAAAAAAAGCAATGAATTATATTGCTTCGAAGTTTAATGAGAGTATTACACTTGACGACGTTGCCGGTCATGTAAGCATGCATCCTTCATATTTCTCAACGAGGTTTAAGCAAGTAACAGGTTCAACATTCAAGGAATATCTAAACATTGTTAGGATAGAAGAGAGTAAGCGTCTTCTTTCAAATACTGAATTTGCTATCATAGATATTGCTATTGCGGTGGGATTTGAAGATCAAAGCTATTTTTCAAAGGTGTTCAAAAAATACACGGGAATGACCCCAAAGCAATTTAGGTGAGTTTACTTTTGCGATATGCACTGGGAGAGATGCCAACCCTTGATTTGAAATAATTTGAAAAATAATGTTCATCACTAAAGTTAAGCTGAAATGCAACCTCTTTAACCGTAAGGTAGTTATGGTTTGTGAGGAGCATTTTGGCTGTTTTTATACGCTCTTCTATTATATATTGGTGAGGAGTTATGCCGAAGGCTTTTTTAAAACTCCTTACAACTTGGGAGGCTGAGCGATATACTTGCCTACTGATGTCATTGAGATTTATATCTTCATTGATATGCGCGTCAATATATTCCTGTATCTCAAGAGCAATGGGTGAGACATTTCTTCGTGTTGGAATAAATATATTGGACAGATTAACGCAGAGTTCATGGAAAATGAGAGCATTTTTTCCTGAAGCAGTATAAATGTTATCTCTTACTCCAAAAAAAAGATTCTCGAAAAGAGTCTTCTGATTAGCATCAGGGAAGAAGTAGGTGTTATCGACATTATAAGTAGATAGAAGGTTGTCGATTAGAGAGCCACTTGCCGTAAACCATATCTTGGTCCATGGGTCATATGAATCGGAATAATAATGTTGGTTACTTCCCTTGGGTAGGATGTACACATCCCCTCCCGTAGGATAAAACACATTGTTATTGACTTCGACAGTGCCCCCTCCACTTATCACATACTCAAATATAGTCATGCGACTATTTTTTCTACTAATATCATAAGTATCATCGCAATATGAGATTCCTACAGATTCCACCTTGAATATTTTGTTTCCACGCCCAAACGGACGATATATGGTTTCGTTGTACATGCGCATTTTCCTCACTTATTGTATTGATAATCTCATGTCATTATATAAAACGGATTGTTATAATGTGAGCATGAGATTTAAAGGGTAGTTATGATGTATGGATATTCGAAATACAAATATACGTATTAAAAAGTATATTTTCACTATGCTTACATCTTACAATGACATACACCCTTTGTCAAAAGAGAATAAAGGATAATTTGTACGTGATTCAGAAAGGGAAGGTGTTACTATGACAAGAAGAGAAAGAATTAAAAGTATAATCAATGGAGAAGTTCCGGATTATACACCATTTCACTTTGATTTAACTATGAAGATGACGGATAGGCTTGCTGAACATTATGGGACTGATGCAGAAGGTGTAGAAGATTTAATAGGAAATCACTTACTGTATGTTGATTTTACAGGACCAAATGGAACTGATAACGGATACAGAAGCATAGCCGAAAATGGTAAGGATTCAACGGATGAGTTTGGTGTTGAATGGGATGTGGACGCAAATTATGATATAGGTGACTGGGCAATGGTTGGACATCCTATAGAGGATATGGATTTTGATGACTATGTATTTCCTGATGGTAAGGGTGAGGGAAGGTACGACCATGCGAGAGAAGTTATTAAGCAGTATCCGGATAGGTTTAGAGTGCTCAGAGTTACGGGACCATTTGACTATGGATGGCATCTTACCGGACTTGAAGATTTTATGGCGATGATGATTTTGGAAGAAGACTTGACTACAGAGGTTCTTGGGAAAACAACAGACTATATAGTAAATATAATAGAGGCGGCACCTGAAGAGATTGATGCCGTTAGAATAATCGAAGACTGGGGTATTCAGACCGGACTGATGTTTTCCAAGGAATTGTGGTATAAGTTTATTAAACCTTGCTATGACAGGATACATGAAGCGATATTAAAAAAAGGATTTTATGCCATGCACCATAGTTGTGGAGATGTTACGGAATTACTTCCGGAGATTATTGACCTTAAAACATCTATACTCGATTCATGTCAACCGGAGTGTATGGATCTTAAGAAAATAAAGGAAAAATATGGTAAGGATATAGTGTTATTTGGAGGACTAGGCTCTCAAAGCACCATACCAAATGGGACGGTAAGTGAAGTAATCGAAGAAGCAGAAAAGGCGTTGGTGGATTACGGACAAGGTGGTGGATATATCATTGGACCAGCGGGTTCAGTACCAACAGAAGCACCAATTGAAAATGTTATTGCGCTGGTAGAATGGTGTCAGAATCTTAAAAATCGCTAAGGATGTGAATTAGTATGCATGAAAAAAATATCAAGTCAGACAAGAGCTATGATATATATCAATATATTAGACATAAACAAGTAGTATCCAAGCAAGATATTGTGGTTGGGTTGAACCTAAGCTTGCCTACGGTAACTAAAAATCTCGGATACTTACAAGAGCTTAAGCTTATTGACACCTCAAGTAAAATCACAAATACCGGGGGTAGAAATGCAACTGCGTACATATACCTCGAGAGGGCACGAGCAGCAATCGGAATATACTTGACTAAGAGCCATATAAATGGAGTTGCAGTTGATTTGTCAGGACGCATCATTGATGCCTACAGCCTTAGAAAACCACTTGATTTAAATGACGATGTATACTTACAAAAGATTGGCGAGGTAGTAAAAAGAATTAAAAAAAATACAGGAGTTGCAATAACTGATATTTTGGGAGTTGGAATTGCTGTACAAGGATTTATTTCTGACGATGGCGAATATATCGTTATGAGCTCAGTTTCGGATATAGGCAATCAAACGAGAGAACAAATAGCAAAGTACATCCCATTCGAAACGCATATTTATCATGATGCCAGAATGGGTGGATATGCTGAAGTGTGGGACGATGATAACATAAGGAATGCATTTTATATAAGTCTTAATGAAGGTGTGGGCGGTACAATAATAGTAGATAACAATATTGATGCAGTTGCCGGAAAGAAAAGTGGAGAAGTAGGTAACATGCTAATAGAAGGTGGAAGTGTCAATGAGTTATGCAATTTTACAAATTTATCTTCATATACAGGAGGGGATTTGGATTTGTTTTTCATGCGACTTGAGGCGAAAGATGCCGGAGCGAAGAAGTTGTGGGATACATATCTTAGTAATCTAGCTATAGTGGTACACAATATCAGGATGATTTTTGATGAACCAATAATCCTTGGTGGTGCAGTAGGTGCATATATGGAAGGTTATATGGATGAATTGGCCAATATTATAAATGCTAAAAATCCATTTGGAGATGATGCAGAGAGATATATAATCCCATGTAAATATAAAAAAGAGACTGTAGCTGTAGGAGCTGCAATCACTAATATTGAAAGATTTTTCATGAGTTTGTAAAGTACATATATTGCATATAAAAATTTTGAAAAATACTACTATCGGCTAAAGAGACTTCTTTAGCCGATTTTATTATGTGATTTATCTGATAATCGGCATCGTTATCAAATAGCATCTTAGCAGCTCCCTCAAGTGAGGAATTGCCACAGAAGCATATCTTGTGCATTAATTCATGAGGTAACAATTCGATACCAACAGCTTTTTCTATATTGAGATGATAACCAAATCCGCCGGCAATATATACTTTGTCTATATTGTCATAGGTGGTTTCATACTCAACGATAAGGGTTTCAAGTGCTGCGCGTATAGCGGATTTGGCTAATTGCAATTCGCGAATGTCCTTTTTAGTCACCGTTATGCCGGGAGATAATGTAAATCCGTGTTCGCAGAAGTCCTCTGTCATATAGCCTGTTTCATCTATTATGTTGCAGCGCCGCATCTCATAAGCGGCTTCTATAATACCACTGCCACATATTCCGGTAGCATGTGTGTTCCCGATAGTGGAAATACTTATCTCGTAATCATCAATATCAGAGTTGTCTGAGTCGTGTTTATATGAGTCTGGTTTTGATGAGTCTGATTTAGTTCGAATTGTAACATTTGATATAGCGCCATCTATAGCTGCAATTCCACAGCTGATATTTCCGCCTTCAAATGCGGGACCGGCAGCAGCAGAGGTGACAAGTAAAGTTTCATTGTTGCCAAGTGCCATTTCGCCATTAGTTCCAAGATCTATAAAGGCAGTTATTTTCTTCTGATTGTCAAATGAATGTAGGTATAGTCCTGATACAATATCTCCACCGACATAGGTAGATATACCGGGGAATATGGTTATTGGAACAGGGCCTATTATACCCAGAAGTTCATCGCAGGTAGATTCTATCGCAGATATATTAACAGGAGTAAATGGATACACACCAAGAGTTTGGCAGGAATATCCCATTAATAAGTGAATCATAGTTGTATTGCCGGCTATTACTACTTTAGTCAAAGAAGTATCGCATCCGTTCAATAATGTAATCAAAGTATTTTTTAACTCGTCTTTTATTATTTTCTTTAATTTGTCAAGGTTTCCGTCATTGGCGGAGTTGATTCGGCTTAAAACATCATTACCATAAGTACGTTGTGGATTGACGGATGTATGGGTTTTAATCAGATGTCTGTCAGACATATCAAATAAACTGCCGGCAATTGTGGTTGTACCTATATCTATTGCAACTCCAAGGGCAACTCCAAGACTGATAATATCACTAACATCAGCCGGGGCAGAAGCTTCAGTTTGCATAGAGATTATTTGTGAGAAATTGTCAGTTTGCGTAGGAAGCTCTATGCTGCAGTCATACAAGGGGAAGGCCTTGCAAGCGAGGCGATATCCGGATTTAAGTTCTGTTAAGGATAGATGCCTCTTATCTGTGTCTGAGATGGGAACATTGCCTCTTAGGACCTTGACCTTGCATTTGCCGCATGTGCCATTACCGGCACATGGTGTAGAAATATATATATTATTGTCATTTAAAATCCGGAAAAGTGACATACCGGATATACCGGTTATTTCTGTGTGATTATCGGATGTGTCATTGCTGTATTTGATAGTTACAGTTATTTTTTTATTTGTTCTATGCTTACAATCAATCCTTGGACATTTGCTGCAGTCGTGTTCCAAATTCAGTGCTTCACTTGCATCATCAAGAAGGAAAATGCAAGACGTGGACTTGACAGGGTTTAGCATAAGTCCGTCACTTAAAGTGAGTCTCAAGATTTCTTCACAATTGGTCTTTCTGACAGAAGTATATTGAGTAGTCATTGGAATATCCTGAGGCGCTTCAAGTCGTTTAAATATACCTTTATTTTTCTTTTTGCATATATTTTTTAGATATACATTTATATCATGCCCCATTTGGAATAATGCGTCATCTGCAATAGCATCAACTATCATACCGCCAAGATAATCACCGTTTTCAAAAAGTTTCGAAGAAAGTGAGCTGATGTCACCACCAACTGTAATGATGCAATATATGACTTCGGTTATATTCGGTAGGCTTCCAAGCGAAGCTTCGATATCAGACACGTTTGTATCTTCCGTTAAAGACTCTAGAGGAGCAATTTCAAGAACTGCCTTTGGGTGTAAGAGCGAAAAAGCTTCACAAAGCAATGTCTCATATTCGTCTATTACAGCATCATAAATAGGACTGTCTTCATAGCAGTCAATGATACTTAGAACGTTTTCTTTACTTATATTAATTTCAAACTTATCTATGAGCATGGCATATCTCCTAAAATCAAAATACATGTTTACATCTAATTGCTACTTGTTACTGTAAAAAGTGTCCACTGTATTAAAGAAAGAATCAATATTTTCCCATTTAGAAAGAGGAGGGATATCACAACCTGATGAAATAAGGAAGTTTGGTAGAGTTCCTATGTCATTTAGCAGATTGAGAGTATCATTTTTTATAGATTCGGGAGTTCCGTTTTTAAACTGAGATGACGGATCAATGTTACCTGCAAATATAACATTCTTTGGTATATGAGGAACCATGTCTCTTATGTCAATTGCATTTCCGAAATGAACCAAGGGTGCACCTGTTGCAATGATAGAATCTATTTGTGAAACAGTACCGTTGCCACAGTTGTGATATATGACTTTAAAATAATCATCTTGAAGTTCATCAACAATCCTTTTAACGTAGTCGGCGGAAAATTCTTTGGCCAAATCAGGAGATAGAAGTCCCGCGAGTGGTTCGGCGATAACAACACCATTGGCACCGGAAGCCTTAAAGGCCTTTGCATAATTAATGATAAACGCGGTTGTTTTGGAAAGTACGGTATGAACCATATCAGGTTCTTCATAGCAGTATATCATAGCTTCGGAAACATCCATAAGTCTGCCGGCCAATGAAAAGGGACCAATTACTCCCGCGAGAACAGGTCTATCCGTAATAGTTTCGCTTGATATTTTAATAGCTTCTATATATAGATTGGTCCTGCCACTTCCTACCTCAGGGATAGCCAGAGCATCTGCATCTTCCTCGGAGTTCACTAAAATTCCTATAACTGTAGGTACTTCCTCGTCAGAGACTCTGATTTCGGATCCAAAGCACTGTGCTTCAACTGATAAATCCATAAAACTAACTGAAGCAGCAGCATTTGTATTACTTGCGACTATTTCCATAGCTTTGGCTTGCAAGTCACTATTTGATATTAGCTCTCGTACCGTAATATCCATTTTTGATATAGCAGGAAAGGATAAAATAGGCATAGCCTTTTTGACGGGGCTGCTAATCATATCCTCAATCCATTGTGTCATGTTTCGTTTCATTTATTAAGCCTCCTTATAATATTTGACATAAGTATACTAAATGAAAAGCCATAAGTTTTGAAATAATTAAAGCTTTTATTTACTTTTTTCACATTTGACTAGGTATGTAGTTGCCATTTGCCTTGCATAGTGGCAGCAGAAAGTTAAACACGAGAAAATTCTTCACGGTAGTCACTAGGAGACATTTTCATACTTTTCTGAAAAACATCGCTAAAATAGCTTCTTGAACAAAAGCTTAGCGAGTCACTGATATCTTGAATACTATTATTTGTCGTGCTTAATATCAGTTTAGCCTGCTCAATCTTCGTATTTTGAATGTAGGTATTTATACTGACACCTAATTCCTTTTTAAATTTGCGGGAAAGGTAATATTCACTATATCCGGTCAACTCAGCAAGTTCTTTTATCTGCAGTTTATCTCCAACATGCATTTCGATATAATCCCGGCAGCTTTGTATCGACAGCGAAATACTCTTATCCTGCTTGAGCGTATGTACTCGACGAATAAAGTCCTCATACATTGTATGATTTAGAATTGGAAGTTCTGAAAGCGTCTTGGTCTCTTCAACTGCCTGTGAGTAGTAGTCGCATAGATTGTAGGCTGTCTCTGAAGAGAGTCCGCCTCTGATAGCGGCACGGCAACAGAGAGTTACAAATGATTGACCGGATATCTTTGCCTGGCGAAGCGGATTTCCAACGCTGACTTTAGTTCCATGGCTAAGTAAAGCGACATCACTTAAAATTTCCTGAAAATTCAGATTACCGTGTTCAACCATCGAAAGTAACTGCTGTTCAGCAGCCCAAACGCCGTGATGATGCTGGGTAGCATCCAGCGGTAGAGAGGATTTTGCCTCCAAGTCAGTTGACCAATACTGAAGGTCGCTGTTTTTGAGCTTTTCTCCAGTAATACAATAGTGCAACATCAGCGCATACTGAAAATAAAGACTAGAGATAATGACCGGAATTTCTTCAAGCTTTGTTGAGACCATTCGCTTTAGCTTCATCGAAAAATCGTATGTATCAATCTGGGTTTTAATATGAGCAAGAGAATTTTCACTGGTGTATACAGGGCCGAGGATATGAATGCGATAAGGACTGTCATCTGATACTTCAAAGCAGGCAATCCAAACTAATCCAAAGCTGTCGCTGAGCACCAAAGGAGCGGTGCGTTTTTCTAAATAAGAAAGAACATGTTTTTTGTTTTTACTTGCAGAAAGCAAGCCATCATACAAAGGAGCGGTATCATGTGTAGAGTGCAGTAATTGCATCTGTGCATCATAGCTGGATAATCCAATCTTGTAGTTACAGGAAATTAGCTCTTGAAATAATAGTAGTTTCTCATTTGTCATCACAGTTCACCTCCAAATTTCTTTATTTACTAAGCAGTATAAACGAAGTTGGAGAAAATGTCTAATATTCATACGGAAAAGCTAATTAACTGATAGACGAAGGCAGGAGAGGTACTTATAATATACACAACTAACAAAAAAAGATGCTGAGAGTGAAAGGTTTTCTAAATGAAAGTCGTTTACTTGCAAATTTGTGATCTACTATGGAGGTAAAATGAAAGTGAACTATTATGGAACAATAGGAGACGAGATACCGGAATTAGAAAAAGCAAATCGACGTCTTTCCAGAAGGGCAGCAGCAGAAAGCTTCGTTCTGTTAAAGAATGATCATGCACTGCCACTAAAAGATAAGAAAATAGCACTCTATGGAATCGGCGCGAGAAAAACAGTAAAAGGTGGATTAGGTAGTGGCAGTGTAGAAGAACGATATAGTGTAACGATTGAAGAGGGGATGGTAAATGCAGGTTATGAGATTACTACCGGGGATTGGTTAGATGATTACGATCATGAGTATGAAACGACATATAGTGAGTGGCATGCTATGGTCGAGAGTAAATTGGTTGGCCTGACAAATCCAATGCAAATCATACCGTTGGCCCACAGTTATGTATATCGCTATCCTAGTGGACGATTAATATCAGCACAGGATATAGAGAAAAGCAACACCGATACAGCCATTTATGTCATCACTAGACAAGCAGGTGAATGCAATGATAGAAGATTGGAAAAAGGCGATTATCTGATAACTGATGAAGAGCATCAGAATCTGAAAATACTTGCAAGTAGCTATGAGCACACGATTTTGATTATTAATGTTGGCGGAATGATTGACTTAAGCTTTTTGGAGGAAATCGAAGGCATTGATGCAGTGGTTTCCTTTGTACAGGGAGGTGAAGAAGGAGGAAATGCATTAGCAGATGTTTTAAGTGGCAGACAGAATTTCTCCGGAAAACTCACATCTACTTGGCAAAATTGTTATGAAGATGTTCCGGGGGGCGAGAACTTTAGCTACCTTGACGGCGATTTGATGCAGGAGAATTATATTGAGGGCATCTATGTGGGATATCGCTATTATGATACATTTAAAAAGAGTGTCAGATATCCCTTTGGTTTTGGATTATCCTATACTCAGTTTGAGGTTCAAGTAAAGGGAGTGCGTACAGAGAAGACCAATATCATCAGCGAAATATACGTTAAAAATACAGGCGATACTTATTCCGGAAAAGAGGTAGTACAGCTGTACCTTTCTGCTCCGCGAAATGGATTGCAAAAGGAATATCAGAGTCTTGCGACGTTTTTTAAGACAAGTGAACTAGCGCCAGGTGCGGACAAAGTATTCACAGTAGAATTTGATTTAACGGACATGTGTAGTTATGATGCGGAAAATAGTAGATGGGTACTGGATGCCGGAAATTATGTTTTGCGCGTGGGGAATCACAGTAGAAATACACAGGATGCAGCAGTCATCCAGTTAAAAGAAAGGGTAATAACGAAACAGTGTAAAACATGCTGTGCTCCGGAACAATTGTTAAGTGAAATAACAGTCCCTGTGCACCAAGAGGAAGAAGCATTGCCAACTGATCTTCCAATCTTGCAGATTGGGTATCAAGAATTCCAAACGATTTACGTAGACTATACCGAACCGGAAGTGGATGAACGTGAAGCCGAAAGGGAAATTCTAGATGCATTAACAATTGAAGAAATATCTGAGTTCCTTCGTGGTGGAGCCTTGCGAAATCCACCAAAAGGCGCATTCGAAATATTAGGAGCCGGTGGTAAGACAACAACCGCACTGCTTCACAAAGGGATTCGCAATGTTATATTTTCCGATGGACCGGCAGGAGTTAATATCACGAATCGGGTCTGCTTTTGTGAAGACGACAGTGTAAAACCGGTACAGATACCAGAGCGTTATAACTGGGGAATACTGGCAAAGACAGCAGCAGAACGACTGATTTCAATCGACGGACAAATCGTCAACCGATATGCAACAGCATGGCCGGTCGAAATGCTTCTTGCCCAGAGCTGGAATACAGAACTATTAACCCAAATTGGTACGGCAGTTGGAGAAGAAATGAAATTGTTCGGTATTACCTTGTGGTTAGCACCAGGGATGAATATTCATCG
Organism: Suipraeoptans sp.; assembly: GCA_047973235.1. Lineage (GTDB taxonomy): Bacteria > Bacillota > Clostridia > Lachnospirales > Lachnospiraceae > Aequitasia. The sequence continues at coordinate 12,632 of JBKEBP010000165.1, forward strand.
AAATCCACTTTGCGGCCGAAACTTTGAGTATTATAGTGAAGATCCACTTATTTCAGGGAAAATGGCAGCTGCAATTACGCGCGGTGTACAGAGTCAGAGTGCTGTGGGAACAACAATCAAGCACTTTTGTTGTAATAATAGTGAAGATAATCGATGTAATAGCAACAGTAATATAAACGAACGAGCACTTAGGGAGATTTACCTGAAAGGCTTTGAAGTAGTTGTTAAGGAAAGCCAGCCACTAGCAGTTATGAGCAGCTACAATATGCTAAATGGAACATATACCCCAAATCGCCACGATCTTTTAACCGATATATTGCGCTGTGAATGGGGATTTGAGGGGATGGTTATGACTGACTGGGGCAGTTGTGATCATGACCGTGGAAAGCTGGAGCAGTGTGCAGTTGCAGGGAACGACTTGATTATGCCGGGCTGTGATGCAGACCGGGAAAAGATTAGAGCAGCAATGAAAGCAGGAGAGCTGGATGATCATACTATACGAAAAAGTGCCGTCCGAGTACTGCGTATCATGCTACAGGCGAATACACCGGTGTTAGAGAAATAATAATTTTGAACTATAGAAAAATAGTTATAAAGTTCAAAAATTAGTCATTATAAAAATAGAGAACTAATATTTTAACATTATAGCGAAAAAACAGAAGCATATGCCATTATATTCTGATATGATTCAGCTACGAAATAAAGGAGGAACAAGTTTGCAATGGAGCACAAACTTGATATCACAAATCAGAATTTAAAATTCTGATTTGTGTACTCCACAAAAAAGCTCTGTTATGGAGGGAATTATGAGTGAGAAAAATGTGCAGTATCGGCAAGCTAAGGCATGGCAGCTTGCATTAGTTCCGGCAGCAAATTGTGTGCCGACATTATTTGTAATCTTGATGACATTTGCAAGCTATGTAGCTGTGGGGGTATATGGTGCAACAACGGTTCTGGCAGGAACTATTATCACCGGTACTCGAATGTTTGATGCGATTACCGATCCTATTATTGGCCTGTTTGCAGATCGCCTCAACGGGAAACTTGGACGTGCACGTCCATTAATGGTCATCGGTTACGTGATTATATCACTAGCAGCGCTGAGTATGTTCCGCTTAGGTCTTGGGGGTGGAGAAGGCAGAGTATGGGTGTTTGCACTTATCTATGTGGTTTATATTATCGGATATACACTTTTTGGTGTAGGTGCAGGGCTTAACGCACCGATTATAACTAACGACCCAAAGCAGCGGCCGATATTGGCACGTTGGCAAACCGTCTATATTACAGTGCTTTCTTCATTATTCAGTATTATATTGGCAAGTACACTAATGCCAAGGCACAATTATCAGATGGGTTTACCACTGTTCTCTGAGTTAAGTATTATTGTGATAGTAGCGGCAGGAGTACTGGTTGCAATTACTTTTTTTGCCGTGACCGTATCAAAAACCGATGTTCCGGCATCCTATGTTGGTACAACAAAGGAAAAAGTCAAGTTTAAAGATATGGTAGATTTACTCTTACATAACCGTGCGATGCAAATGTATACAATTGCTGCCGCGTCAGATAAGTTGGCAATGCAGACTGCGTCCAATTCAGTAATTGTCGTAATGCTATTTGGTATCGTAATCGGAAATTATTCTTTTAATAGTGAAATTAGTATTATAAATATGGTGGTTACACTTGTGTTATTGATTTTCTTTGTAAGTCGTATGGCTGGTAAGTCAGGATTTAAAAAAGCATTGACTCAGTGGACTATAGTTTCTATTATACTGTACGTTGCTATGTTTGTATTTATGTTTGCGGTGGATACGTTACAGATTACTACAAATCCGGTTTTGAAAATTTTATTTATTGTATTGTTTGTAGCATGTGGTGCGGCGAAGACAGCATGCAGTTGTGTAACAGAGCCTACCCGCTATGATGTAATAGACTACGAACTTTCTCGTTCCGGCCGCTATATGCCTGCAGTTGTCGGTACGGCATACTCATTTATTGACAAGCTGGTTTCATCTCTTTCGACAACGATAGTCGCAGTAATAGTAGCGATGATTGGATATACGGATGCAATGCCACAGGCAACAGATCCATTGACAGGTCCTTTGTTTGGAGTAACGATGTTCTTATGGTTGGGGATTCCGATTCTTGGGTGGATATGTACCTTGATTGCAATGAAATTCTATCCGCTGAACAAAGAAACAATGGTTGAAGTGCAACAGAAAAATCATGAAATACGTACCAAAGCAGAAACGATCTAGGATACTATAAAAAGAGGCATAGCTGAACTAATAGTGTTACAGTCTGTGCCTCTTTGTTTATTTTATAGGACAGTACAGTGTGTGAATCATTTCAAGTGAAATCACGAAGTGATTTTAGAAGGAGGACATTAGAGATGAGCAGAGATTATGAAGATTTTAACGAGGACTGGCAGTTTTTAAAGCCTGACACGCAAGCGATGACAGTGACACTTCCACATACCTGGAATGCTAAGGATGGCCAGGATGGAGGAAATGATTATTATAGAGGAACATGTTGTTATACTAAGCAATTTTCCTGCAAATTAAATGCAGAAGAGGAGGCATGGCTCCAATTTGACGCTGTGGCAATGAGTGCTGAAGTCTTTGTGAACGGAAAGTTGGTTGGAACCCATAAAGGTGGTTATTCCATTTTTCGAGTGAATATGACAGATACTCTCAAAACAGAAAATACAGTAGAAGTAGTTGTGGATAATAGTAAGAATGACAGTGTCTATCCACAAAAGGCAGACTTTACCTTTTATGGTGGCATCTATAGAAATGTGACTTTGATCAAAGTACCTAAGTCACACTTTGCCCTAGATTACAGTGGTGGACCGGGCATCAAAGTGACACCGGAAATCATCGGTAATAGCGCAGAGGTGACGATAGAGACATGGGTATCAGGAAACGCACAGAAAGTGAAACTATCGATTGGTGACCGGATGACAGAAGCAGTAATGGAAAATGGCAAAGCAAGTGCGGTTATCAAAATACCGGAAGTACATTTATGGAATGGTGTGGCAGATCCGTATCTGTATACGGCCAAAGCAGAGTTAGATAGTGGCGATGTGATTGAGACGAAGTTTGGTTGCCGGACGATTTCCTTTGACGGGCAGAACGGATTTTACTTAAACGGGCAACCTCATCGTCTATGTGGGGCGGCAAGACATCAGGACCGACAGGGGCTAGGCAATGCACTAAGTCGCAAAGAACATGAGGAAGATATTAAGATGATGCTGGAAATGGGGGCGAATACAGTTCGATTGGCACATTATCAACATGATCAATATGTATATGACTTATGCGATCGTTATGGTTTGGTAGTGTGGGCAGAGATTCCATATATTACAGAGCATTTACCAAGTGCTAGAGAGAATTCAATAGATCAAATGCAGGATTTAGTAGTACAGTGTTACAATCACCCATCCATCATCTGCTGGGGATTATCCAATGAAATCAGTGCAACTGGTGGGGTCAATGATGATATGATTCAGAATCACAATATCCTGAATGATCTTTGTCACAAATTAGATGCGACCAGACCAACGACGATGGCGCATGTATTTATGCTGGATACCGCACATCCGATGGTAAGGCTTCCGGATATATGCAGCTACAATCTGTATTATGGCTGGTACATTGGAGAGGTGGAGCAGAACGATGAATGGTTTGATAAGTTTCATGCGGAGTATCCGGAAACGGTTATTGGTTTGTCAGAGTATGGTGCGGATGCCAATCCAACATATCAAAGTGGATTGCCGGAAAAGGGTGACTGGAGTGAGTCATATCAGGCTGTTTATCATGAACACATGTTAAAGATGTGGAGCGAACGCCCATATATATGGGCGATGCACTGTTGGAATATGTTTGATTTTGGCGCAGATGGACGCGATGAGGGTGGAAAACCGGGACAGAATCAAAAAGGGCTAGTTACCTTTGACCGAAAACTAAAGAAGGATGCATTTTATATTTACAAAGCATATTTAAGTGAAGTTCCGTTTGTTCATATCTGCGGGCGGCGTTATGTAGACCGTGTGGAAGCAGAAACTGAGATTAAAGTGTACAGCAATCAGTCGGAAGTAACACTATATGTGGATGGCAGGGAAGTGGCTGTTCAGAAAAGCGATAAAGTGTTCCGATTTAAAGTACCAATCAGTGCAGAACATACAATTGAGGCGCGTAGCAGTCAGTGTGAGGACATGATTAAGATTAGAAAAGTGGCAAAAGCAAATCCGGACTACTTTAAAGAAGGTGGCGAAGTGGTAAACTGGTTTGATAAGCCGGAAGAGGTTGTGAGAGAAGGTTACTATTCCATCATGGATAGCATGGCGGAACTCAAGAAAAATCCTGCTTCAGCAGCAATTCTTGGAAAAATCATGAAGCAGGCATCAGCTAGTTATGGGGATGTGGCAAAAAATGTAGAGATGCCTGAGGCAATCCAACGTCAGATGGATATGATGCCGTTGCAGGGACTTTTAAAGCAGGCAGGGAAAGCACTTGGGCCGGATATGGTCAAGGAATTAAATCATGCACTAAACCAGATTCCAAAAGGGGCTTAGTAGACTTTTAAATTAGAACTTAACAAATAGGAGGTATATTATATGTCAAAAGTGAAAATTGAATTAAATGTAGACTCCAGATTAAGTGAACTGTTTCAATATGAGGAAGCAAAACTAATATTTGACGAATTGTTTCCGGGAATTAGAGAAAAAGCGGTGGATCAACCGGTGACACTGGGATTTTCAATTCGGAAGTTAGTATCTTATACTGGCGGCAACACTTCCGTGGAATTTATGGATCAAATTAATGGAAGATTGAGTGAATTATCAATCTATACTTCAAGCGCAGAAAATCAGGGGTATCACTTCGATTATCCGAAGTTAGAAGCAGCAAGTGAAGTCGTGAAAGAAGAGCCAAGACAGGCAATTCATCCCGGGCAGGTATGGCGTGATACGAATGGTGTCCGCATTCAGACCCATGGTGGAGCACTTTTTCATGAGAATGATACCTACTACTGGTATGGCGAAAACAAAGATCGTACAGATGGAACATGTGCAGTATGGACATGGGGAATTCGTGCTTATGAATCGAAAGATTTATATAATTGGAAAGACCTGGGACTGATTATTGAACCTGACTTAGACAATCCGCTTAGCAATCTTTATCCGGAGAAACATGTGGATCGACCACATATTCTCAAGTGTGAAGCGACCGGAAAGTATGTCTGCTGGATCAAGCAATCAGGAGAAGAGGCATGTTTTCTGATACTGGAATCGGATGCATTCAAAGGTCCATATACAATCATCGCTGAAAATTATCGCCCATTTGGTATGAAAGTGGGAGACTTTGATATCTATAAAGAAAGCGAAGATGAAAAAGCTTATCTCTTCATGGATGCTGATCATAAGGGCATCATCGGATTGACATTATCAGATGATTATCGCAGTGCTGAGAGGAAAATAAGCTGGCAATATAGAGACTTACATGCACCATTTTGTCGGGAGGCTGTTGCGGTCTTTAAGAGAAAAGAGAAATATTATATGCTGACGTCCGGGATGAGTGGGTACGTACCGAATAAGAGTGATGCAGCGATTGCCGATACTGTGGAGGATGTTTTTCAATCGATTGGTGATCCGCATGTAAGAGATGAAAGTCGAGCATCTTTTAACAGTCAGATTTCACAGGTTTTTAAAGTACCGGGAAAAAAGGACTGTTATATAGCACTCGCTGATCGTTGGGTGCCGGAGTATCCGGTGGATGCAAAGAGAGCGGATCTCATTGAGCGTTCAATTGCCAGTCATTATGAGCCGGAGAAATATCAAGTGACAGCGGAAGAGCAAAAAGAGGTTTTGAATAGTCCGATGCTGGAAAGTGCCAATACATCGATTGCGGATTATGTGTGGTTACCGATTACTTTCGAGGATGATACAGTCAGGATCGAGTGGCATGATACATGGCGGATTGAAGATTACGAGTAAAAAGCAAATTTATACAAGGGGTTGCATGGCCGCTGTCAATTTGAGACATTACGAATCAAATTGTCAGCGGCTTATAAATATGTGCAAACGCATTAAATGTTTCGCGACAAGCAATTTCGAAATGGGAGTTAAATTCATCGGTTCCTGACACGGAAAATATAGTTAGAATATGTAAATTGTTTGAAGTATCAGCAGATTATTTGTTAACTGATTCATATGAAAAAGATGATGATATACCGGTGGTACAAAGAACCTACAATCAAATGAAAAAGTACTGTAGTAAAAAAATCCTTTCATTAAGCATTGTATTTGTTGGAATATTATGTTTGGTAATAACATTTCTGTTAACGCCACATTTTCAGATATTAGATATGAAGAAAAATGGGAATTTTTACACAAATGAATTGAACTATATTTTTGAAGTTCCGCTTGTATTCTTAGCTATTTTTTCAATAGTTTGCATAGTGTTAGGTGTTTTTTTTCTTATTCGTCAGAATAGAAAATAATGATGATTTCATCATCAATTTCCGTGCCTGCATAACCAAATATTCACTTGCAAAGTGAAGTGAACAATCTAAACTTAACTATTGACGATGCTGAGTATGAAGAAACAGGCCAAATATCGGGCCTGTTCAACGTTTACAAAATCATGCATAGCAGCAGCCATTAAAGGTGGCGTAAATTCAAGAGCTGCTTCTAATTCTCTTTTCCATAGCAAAGATCAAGCTTAGCGAAAAAGTCTTCCATAGTAAGCCTTCTGTCTATACTATCATATACATAGATATCTCTTCCCTCAGGATTAGGCAGATAGGACATATCATCTGCAATATGAGGAGCCTTTTCAATATGTCGATCCTGTCCGGCTGCATTTTCTAAAAGAGCAGAAACTGTTGGTTGATCTCCTACAGACCATAATTCTCCGTGTGGAAATTCCATCATACGTCCCATATCAGCATACCAGTCATTCACCTCAAACATTCTTCCTGCCAGGAATGCACCAAGTTTTCCTTTTGTTTGAACCTTTTGAACCAACTCTGCAAAGGAAAGATTCATGCCACCATAAGCATTTACAGGTACTTGCCATAAATTGATTGGTGAATCAAAAATAACCTGAGCTGCATAAATATCCTGTTGCAAGTTAGACTCCTGCCCACCATTCGGGTATGAAGCTCCTCCAATCCAAATGGCCGCTTTGATACGCTCTGCAATTTTGGGTTCTGTAAGATATGCAACTGCTAAATCGGTTAATGTTCCCTGCAAGGCTATGTAAAGAGGCTCATCATCCTCTTTCATGGCTTCTTTAATAATCATTTCTGACCCTTCACTAACTGGTAGGTTGTCTCTATCTGTGATACAGTCTTTGGATCCACGAACCAACATAACATCATCAATATCCATTAATTCCAGAATTCTTTTTCCTTCTGCATAGCTTTTTTCAGTAGTCATCAGTCGAGTTGCTGCAAATTCTGCTGCTTTGTTCTTCATAGCGGCGAACGTTTCTGCAGGCATTCCACTGTCTTCCATTTTCTTAACTCTTTCTTCAATCATGGGACCCATGACCCTAAATCTCCACTCATAATTTGCTACAATAATTCCTACAACATCCTCTGATGGACTTAGAAGATGATGTACAATGGCAAATTGATCATCTGCTTCTGCTGCAATATCTGCATGAATAATTACCCTTTTTTTCTTACATTCAGGCACTATAAACCCTAATCTTTTCAATACATCTGCTCGTTTCATTTCGTTATCACCTTTCTACACTCATTGTCTAAAGCAAAAACCCATCTTCCTGCTTCTCGTATTTCATAAGTTCCATCCGGCAAGATAATCGTTGCCGCACTACCACATGGAATTTCTACTTCTACTAACAAACCATCCTCTTGATATCTCCAACCACATCCAATCTTTCCAAGATATGATTTATACTCTGCGCTTGCGTGTCCTAAACGTGCATCCGGATGTGGCTGTAAAGTAATCTTTCCATCACATAGATTGATTCCGCACACACTATTAATCAACCAGCCTACTACTGCCCCATACGCATAGTGATTCAAAGAATTTTTTACTTTTCCTTCTTCATCAATGCCGTCCCAGCATTCCCATATGGTAGTAGCGCCTTTTTGCACTTCATATAGCCATCCGGGACACTGGGTTTGTAGTAATAAATCGAATGCTGACTTGTGCTGTCCATATTTAGTCAGTACTTGGCAAATTTCACCTGTTGATAGAAAACCTGTATTTAGATGCTGTTTATTTTGATCTATGTTCAGTGCCAATGCTTTTGCTGCTGCATGATATTCATCTCCATCTAACAACCGTAATGCCATCGGTCTGACATAACGACATTGACGCTCCGATATGATTGTCCTCTCCGGAACAAAAGCTGCTTTATATGCTTTTTTTGCCATTACTGCAGCATGAGCAAAATACTTAGCATCATCTTTCTTGTCCAATGCATCAGCTAATTCTGCCATTAAGTTACACCCATATGCTAAATAAGCTGTTGCAACCTCTGGTTCGCCATGCATCATATGATTTTTTGTGGTTTGCGTTGTATCACAACCCGGTTCCAGCCATTCTCCCCAATGAAATCCCGTATCCAAAAAGTATGGCAACAACTCTTTCTCAATACGTGCCTCGTTTTCCGGTCGAGTTGTCATTGCACGTTTCAGATTAAAGTCCAGCCAACCCTTCATCGTGTCATATATTCCCTCGGCTGCTTCCAAACTACCACACATTTTCCACAACTGCCAAGGAATGATTTCAATGGCATCACACCATCCACAACTATTTTCAAAATAGCCGGGCTTCCTATGATCCGGTGCTACTTGCCGCAATCCACCATCTGCAAATGCAGAAGCGGATAAGTCTTTTAGCCATTCGCGAAAGACGGGATAAGAATCCATCAGTAATAGTGCTGTCTGGCAAAAGATCTGGGCATCACCTGTGAATCCGCTCTTTTCCCTTGTTGGACAATCTGTTGGAACACCTACAAAATTTGACTTCATGCTCCACAATGTATTTCGAAAAAGTTGATTCACATCTTCATTTCCACAAGTAAATTCAGAAAGTTCTTCCATATCCGAGTAAATTGCGATACCTGTAAATTCTTCGCCAGTAATATCTATCTCTGTCTCTATCTTTACATAGCGAAATCCAAAATAGCATTTTGTTGGATGGTATTTGTTTTCTCCCAGTTTACAAATATAGGTTACCTGTTGATAACACTCTGGTTTGCGTGGATTTTGGAAATTAGCTATCGTGAAATTGCCCTCCTCATCTAAAGTTTCACCGTGTACCATGATTACCGACTCACCACCAGTAGCTACTATATTCAATTCCACGTAACCTGCAAAGTTCTGACCGAAATCAATTACCATCTCCCCTGCCGGTGTTGTAAGGAGCTTTCCTTTAAACCGCTCCTTATGAGTGATTGGCTGACAGTCACTGCCGATCAGATTATCATACCCATATTTCCTAATTGATACCGGATGCCATGTCTTGGTCGCAGCTTTGGTTGCGTCATACTCCTCACCGCGATGCATATCGTTTAATCCGAGTTCTCCATCATTACATGCTTCCCAACTTGCATCTGTTTGCATCACGATTTTTTTTGCATTATGTAGCTGGCAGAGAAAAGCAATATCTTTTCCGAAAGTGTGAGTATCCATACTATTTCCTACACATCCTCGATACCATCCATCTCCTAGAGAAACTTCAATTACGTTTTCTCCCTCGTGTAAATATTGCACCACATCATAACCTTGCACCATCAAACGTTTGTCATACTGGCTTGTTCCGGGTGCTAACCGCCATCCTTGCAGATGCCTGCCATTAATCCATACATCATAGATTCCGTGTGCTGTCGCATATAATCTAGCTTCTGAAACTTCATCTATAAAGAACCGTTTTCTTAAATAGGCTCCCGGATTTCTTTCATTTTTACTATCATTTGCTTCGCTTTCCTGAATTTCGGGATCTATCCAGCTTGCCTGCCACTGTTCTTTACTTAAAATTGTTTCAAAATAGCTGCTGCAAGGTAAACCGGAAATATCATTTTCATCCCATAGGATTAAAAACCATTGAAATCGCTGTCCACCACTTACAACAATATCTGGTTGAAAAGAAAATTGTTCTGAAACTATTTTTCCACTATTGAATACTTCGCACTCTTCTTCCTTTACTACTATCTGAAATGCAGTTTGTCTAACTGATCCCTTCGGAATCCAACTAAACACGACTGCTTCTGCCGTAAGGCTACTTGGGCTCACCAAATGGTTAGTTTTTAAATTCACTCCTCGTATCACTGTTTCACCTCATTCATTCATCTTCGATTCGCCATGAATCATGCCACTTCATCTTAACTTTGTTTCCCTCACGTATAATTGAATTTCTCATTCATGGATATACCATATCAAATTTCCACAACTAGTGCTTTCGTTTTATAGCTTTTCGGACAGTAAATTCGTATTTTTTCTATATAAACTAATTTCACGCCATAAATATTTAGCTAGATATGTTGAAACTGTATTTCTAAAAAGTCAAATGAAAACTTAGTCATGAAAAAACGTAAACGACGTAAATGACACAATTCGCATTTATATAAAATGGAAATTATAACACAAAACAGTTATAATCATATTTAAGTGTTTAAAAACCAAAAATATTATAAGGGAGCGTCAATATGCGAAAAAATGTTAAGCATATAATTATTATAGCCATAGCAATAGCTCTAATTGCTATAGTTAATCAGATTAATTCCTCGAATCTAATAGTATGGTTTGGTGTTGCTACAGTCAGGATTCTTAGGCATGTTATAAGTGCTTTACTTCTCATAATTATAGTATTAGCAGCATTTCTTATTATTAGGAATATTATCAAAATGAGAAAGGAGAGTGTCAGGACTAAATCTATGCCGGTTATTAATCTTGAGGTTACTACTAATGAAGGGTACAATCCCGAATATATCAGGCAAGAGCTTAATAAGAATCTTGCTGTAGTAAAAGGTCTTGGTACCGAGATTGGCATATTGTTGCAACAGACGGACAGTATGGACAGAAAAGAAGAAAAGTTAAAGACGATTCTTGCCCGCAACGAAACTAGAAGTTTGGATTCGGTTGAGAATACTTTGGTTAATACTGAGCAGGCTATGTTTAAAAATATTATAAAAATAATGAATAGAATTGATTTGTGGGATGATAGTGAATATATGCTTGAGTCCAAGCAAGAAATATACAACGAACATAGAGCTCGTATTCAAGTACTTATTGATAAGAATAATGAGATGCTTAATATGACTGATATATTATTGTCGGAAACAATCAAGTATATTAATACAAAAGATGATTCATCAGAGTCGAATATGCATTTGGATTCTATGATAGAGACTATGAAATCATTAACGGGATTTAATGAAAAGAGTTAGGGAAGGAAATATATGAAAAAAACAAAAAAACTTACAACGCTATTATCTATATTACTTATATGTGTTTTGATGACAGCATGTGGAGAAAATTTGTCGGGAAGAACTGACTCGTCAAGGAAGCTCTCTGAAGAGGATGCGGTTACTGAATTAGAAGCACTATTAACCAAGGTAAGTGTGAAAAACATAGAAGCTGAACTTGATATTGATGGTGACTCGGAGGTTAACACACTTGCGGACGAGCTACCTGACATTAACACTTATGACATGGTAGTGAACGGAAATGGAACCATTGATATTGAGATCTTTTCATCGACTGAAAAGGCATCGGATAATGAAACTGACAGATGGTTGATAGATATGGCAGAAAAGTTCAATAGTTCTAATTATGAGATTAATGGCAAAAGTGTCACGGTTTCAATAAGATCCATTGCTTCAGGGACAGCAACGGATTACATTGTTTCCGGTAAATATACACCTGATGCATTTTCACCTTCAAATGAATTATGGGGAGAAATGGTAAAATCAGAAAATATTACATTGACTGAAGTATCAAGTAGGTTAGCAGGCAATACGGCGGGAATACTCTTAACTGCTGAGGCATATAATGAGTTGAAAGAAAATAGCGGAGAAGTAACACTTGAATCTGTGGTAGATGAGGCTATAAAGGGTAACCTGCTTCTGGGATATACTAATCCGTATGTAAGCAGTGCAGGACTCAATGTTTTAGTTAGTATGCTGCAAAAATTTGATTCTTCAGACCCTTTTAGTGATTCAGCAACTGCAAAACTTGAGGAATTGCAGGCAAACATTCCTTCAGTAGCGTATACTACAGCTCAGATGAGACAGACTGCTTCTAAGGGACTGCTTGATGCAATGGTTATGGAATATCAGGCATATATAAACAGTTCAGATTTATCGGATTATGAGTTTGTACCTTTTGGAGTTAGACATGATAGTCCTTTATATGCAGTTGGAGATGCATCAGAAGAAACTATTCAAGGGTTAGAGAAGTTTGCTGAATATTGTCAAAGTGATGATGCGCAGAAAGCAGCATCAGACTATGGATTTAACGGAACGGATGATTATCAGCAGGAAGATAACCAGTACTCAGGTGAAGAACTATACAGAGCTCAAGAACTATGGAAGGAAAAGAAGGATGCGGGACAGCCTGTAGTTGCAGTATTTGTGGCTGATATCTCAGGAAGTATGTTAGGGACACCTATGAGTGAGCTTCAGTCTTCTTTAATAAATGCATCAAAATATATTGGTGATAACAACTATGTGGGGCTGGTAACCTATAATAGTGAAGTATATATTAACCTTGAGATAGGCCAATTTAATAATAAACAAAGAGCTGGATTCACGGGTTCAGTTAAATCATTATCTGCGGCAGGTGGTACTGCGACATATGATGCGGCACTGGTTGCTTGCGATATGTTACTTAAGGCAAAAGACGACATTCCAAATGCTAAACTTATGATATTTGTCTTAAGTGATGGAGAACAAGCTGATGGATATTCATATTCCAAGGTCGAGGACGTTGTGTACAATTTGAAAAATGTATTTAATTCACAACTATAAAATCTAAAGGAAGGAAACATAATATGAGTGAAATTAGTTTAACCTTTGGTGAAGTAGCAACTGAGGTAATTGAAGAAGAGATTAAAAAGGATCTTCCGGAGACACTTACACCCGAAGAACAGAAAATGGTAGACGATTTCTCTAAACAGATCAACTTACAGGACTCTAACGGAATTATGCAGTACGGAGTAGGGACTCAAAAGAAAATGTCTTCTTTTTCAGAAGATACTCTTAAAACTATCAGATCAAAAGATTTAGGTGAGGTAGGTAATCTCTTAACCGGAGTTGTTACTGAGATTAAGAGCTTTGATGAGGAAGAAAAGGGAATATTAGGGCTATTTAAAAAGGCTGCAAACAAGTTACAAATGCTTCAAACAAAGTATAATAAAGTCTCAGTAAATATTGATAAGATATGCGATCAGCTTGAAGGCCACAAGATTACTTTAATGAAAGACATCAACACACTTGATAAGATGTATGAGCTGAAATTGCAATACTATAAAGAACTTAATATGTATATTTTGGCAGGTAAGGCAAAAATTGATGAAGTACTTACAATAGAGCTTCCACAACTAAGAGAAAAAGCAAAAGCCTCCAGGGCACCTGAGGATGCTCAAATGGTTAATGATTTAGAGTCGCAGTGCAGCAGATTTGAAAAGAAACTGCATGATTTGGAATTGACTAAAACAATAGCAATGCAAACAGCGCCACAGATAAGGATGGTTCAGAACAACGATATCATGATGTCAGAAAAGGTACAGACAATCATAATCAATACTATTCCATTATGGAAAAATCAGATGGTGCTCGCACTCGGTATAGAGAACTCCAAAAGAGCAATGGAGGATGCAAGAAAAGTCACGGATGCGACAAATGAACTTTTAAAGAAAAATGCAGATGCTATAAAGCAGTCAAGTGTTGAGATCGCTAAGGAAAGTGAGAGAGGTATAGTTGATATCGAAACTCTTGAACATACAAACAAGGCTCTAATATCTACGATTGATGAAGTTATGCAGATTCAAAAGGATGGTAAGGATAAACGTAGAGAAGTTGAAGAAAGACTGCAAGTCATTGAGTCGGAACTTAAGACCAAATTATTGGAAAATTCTTCGTCTTAAGAAAACCAAAATACTTTATAGAAACTATACAGGTGAACATAAGTAAAATAGACGAGGACCAACCTATCTTCATATCATATGAAGTGAGTTGGCCCTCTTTCACATAAACAGTGTTATTATTCGGTGCGAAGAGCAGCGACAGGATCCTTTTTTGCGGCACCCTTTGCAGGTATTAATCCACCGATGAGTGTTAGTATTACGCTTAGAGCAATTAAAATCAAAGCGCTATTTATAGGTATGGTTGCATTCACTGCTGTCGATCCGGTTAGAGCATGTATAATTGCATTACCCGGTATTAAAAGCAGGCTTGATATTCCTATTCCGAGTAACCCGGAACATAAACCTATAATAAATGTTTCAGCATTGAATACTTGTGATATGTTTTTCTTCGAAGCACCAATAGCTCTAAGTATTCCGATTTCTTTGGTACGTTCGAGCACGGATATATATGTTATTATGCCTATCATTATTGAAGAAACTATTAGAGAAACTGCAACAAATGCAATTAAAACGTACGATATCACATTTATTATAGTAGTTATTGAGGACATTAGTAATGCAACATAATCTGTATATGTTATCTTATTCCCGTCACTAACCGTGCTATTGTACTCTTCAATACATTCAGAAATAGCATTCTTATCTTCAAAGTTATCTGCATATATACTTATTGAAGAAGGGACATTTAAACTAACATATCCGAATGTGGTCATATTATCATCATAGCTTCCCGGCGAGATGTAGCTGTCGTAAACGGAAAGAAACACATCATCGCTAGCAGTCTCAAAATATGAATCCGCCATGGCAGCCACCTCTACCTCGTTTATTTCGGAAGCTTCGGATGCAGGTGCAGCCGATTGATAGTTTTCTGACTGGGCATCACTCCCTCCTGTGTCTGCGCTCGTACCGGCAATAGTCATAAATAGTGAAGCTTTATCTGATACGCCGAGATCTGCTATATATTCTTTAGCATCGGCGATTCTCTCTTCATCGCTTGCCGGTTCGAAGTTTATGTTAGAAAGTATATTTTTATCAGGATTATCACGTTGTGCATTTACCACTGCACTGGAATCAGCCTTTTCTATTAAATAGTCAGTTAGTTTGCTCGAATACCCGATCACACCGGATATATTGGCGTTAGCGGCATCATCTACAGGTCGGATAATTCCTGTTATTTTCAGTTTGAGGGAATCATTTGTTAGTAATGTGTCTAGTTTATCAGCATCATCTGAGATATTTTCAAAGGTTCCATCTTCATTTTCACTGTAATAATCACATGAAGGTATCAAGTATAAGTCGTGGTTGATTATATCATCATAACTAAGCTTGCTTGTTTCCACATTAAAATTTTCGTCATTGTCCATTTGTTCCCTAATGTCATTATATTCATCTAAGGGCAAAAGGCCTAGATTATAAAGTGATGTTTGCGAGACTTCATTGCTTTCATCAAGAACGAGGACTACCTCATCATAGTTTGTCGGCCAATCACCATAAACACAGTCGTAGCTGTCCGTTACTACGGAACTTACAGTTTTATCACCCTGACCCGGAAGGATCTCTGAGAATATTACATCATTCATGTCTGAGGCCGGATTAAAGGCTATACTGCCGGACTCACTATCTCCACCGGCTATTGTGCTGCCATCGGCATTTATCAGATTTTCATCTGAGTCATATGAATATACGTCAAAAGCAATATCATATGAATATATTACGCCATTTTCACCAAGGTGTTCTTGTATCTTACTGTTAGGGTCGTCCATGTATTTTTTGAATTCCGTCAAGTTATTTTCGGTTGTACTGCTTGTTATGGCATTTTCCATCTCGAGTTCATTCGGGTTAGAGTAAACGCCGTCTAAATCATGACCAATATCTTCGGAGTTTGAATCGGATCCCATACCTACCATCTGTGAACCTTGGCTCATCAGACTACTTACATCAATTGTTTCTGAGTCTATACTAATAGGATAGGAAGTCATTGTTTCCTTTTGAATGTCATCTATATATTGATTAACTCCTGTTGATAAAGCAAGTATAAGCGCTATTCCAATTATTCCGATTGATCCGGCAAATGCGGTTAAAAATGTTCTCCCCTTTTTTGTTTTTAAGTTGTTAAAGCTAAGGGAAAGTGATGTTATTAACGACATTGATGATTTCCCTATGGTATTTTTCACTGAAGTCGGAATATCGCTTTCATCTATTTCATATGGATTGGAGTCGCTTTTTATCCGAGCATCCCTTAATTTTACTGTTCGCGTTGCGTATTCTTCTGCAAGCTCTGGATTATGAGTAACCATTATTACCAGTTTATCTTTTGCAACTTCTTTTAGAAGTTCCATGACCTGAACACTGGTTGTAGAGTCTAGTGCACCTGTCGGTTCATCCGCAAGTAGTATATCAGGATCATTTATTAGGGCTCTTGCAATCGCAACGCGCTGCATCTGACCACCGGAGAGCTGATTGGGCTTTTTGTGTGTGTGATCTTCTAAGCCTACTCTACTTAGTACAAGTTTTGCTCTTTCTCTTCGCTCATCCTTTGAAATACCTGATATGGTAAGCGCAAGTTCAACGTTTGACAATATAGACTGATGTGGTATCAGGTTGTAGCTTTGAAAGACAAATCCGATTGAATGATTCCTATATGAGTCCCAATCTCTGTCACTATAGTCTTTTGTTGATAGACCATTAATAATTAAATCGCCACTATCATATTTATCTAAACCTCCGACAATATTTAATAGAGTTGTTTTACCGGAACCGCTAGGACCAAGTACTGCAACGAATTCGTTATCTCTAAAATTTAATGTGACATCATTTAGTGCATCTTGTATAAGGTCACCTGTTTTGTATTTTTTACATATATTCTTAATTTGTAACATCTTGCCACCTCCTTATATTGGTTCATGCATTTAGCTTATAATTGTATTCTCAACTTAACCTCAACTATTTATTATCAATTTGTGAATTCATATAGTTGAGGTTTGGTTGAGTGAAGTAGTGTATGATATACTAATACAACAAAACCAATTTCTAAGAGGAGCAAATATGTTTGATATATTAGTAGTAGAGGACGATAAGGAATTATTGGAGTTATACACTACAGTGCTGATTGAGAATGGATACAGAACTCATATGGCATCAAATGGTGAAGAGGCAATTGGTATATTATACAGTAAGCACGTGGATTTGATGATATCGGACATTATGATGCCGGTAATGGATGGATATCAGCTTACCAAAGAAATACGAAGTATGGATTTTACCATGCCGGTTCTTATGATAACGGCTAAAGATGAGATGAATGATAAAAGACAGGGATTTCTATCAGGAACAGATGATTATATGGTAAAACCTATTGACGTTAATGAAATGATGTGGAGAGTAGAAGCACTTTTACGTCGCTCCCAGATTATGAATGAAAGAAAAATACAGCGAGGAAACGTGAATTTTAACTATGATGAAATGACGGTTAAATACAATGACGAAGTAATAACGCTTCCCCAAAAAGAGTTTTATCTTATATATAAGTTAGCAGCATCTCCTAATCGAATATTTACAAGAAGACAGATACTTGATGAAATATGGGGGATTGATAAGGATGTGGATCCACATACGCTGGAAGTACACATAAGTAGATTAAGAGAGCGATTTAAGGATAATGATGATTTCAAAATAGTTACAGTTAGAGGTCTGGGATATAAGGTGGTAAGGAATGAATAAAAGAACGTTAAAACTAACGGCTTTCTGCTCGCTATTAACATTTATTTTCATGTTGCTAACAATGCTGATAGTGGTTATTATAACAATGTGTTTGTATAGATTTGATATTATAAGAGAGACAAGTAATCCCGATTTTCCGCTTTTTGCATTAGGTGTGACGAGTATTATAATAGGTACTATAATTGGGCGTATAGGAAGTAAAAGAATGATAGCCCCACTCGTTAAGATAAGTGAAGCTACTAAGGAGATTGCTAATGGAAATTATAAAGTTGATATTAGCGTAAACAGTGCTGCAAGAGAAGTGAACATTATAGCAGAAAACTTCAAAGATATGGCAGAAGAGTTATCTATTAAAGAAACGGTACATAATGATTTCATTAATAATGTATCTCATGAGTTCAAAACTCCGCTGTCAGCCATTGAAGGATACGTCACCTTGTTACAAAACAAGAATCTTTCAGAAGAAAAACGTATATTGTATACTAATAAAATCCTTAATAATACCAGACGACTATCAACACTAACGGGTAATATTTTGATGCTTTCACAGTTGGAAAACCGTGATGAAGACATTGAAATGGAAAGGTATTCTTTAGATGAACAGATTAGGCAAAGCCTTCTTCTTCTTGAACAAAAATGGAGTGAAAAGAATATAGAGCTTGACTTAGAGCTTGACTTGATTGATTATAATGGTAATAGCGATTTGCTAGCTATTTTATGGAAGAACCTGTTGGAAAATGCTATAAAATACTCTAAAGATAATAGCAAGGTTCATGTAGGACTTAAAAAAGAGAATAATATGATTCGAGCAGACGTAATTGATAATGGGATTGGCATGAGTGAAGATGTTGCAAAGAGAATTTTTGAAAAATTCTATCAGGGCGATACTTCGCATTCATCACAGGGAAATGGACTTGGGCTTGCTCTTGCAAAACGTATAGTTAATTTACATGGTGGAACTATTGAGGTTGTAAACAATGAGAAGCAAGGTACAAGATTTACTGTAATGCTGCCGATAAGAACAGCTTGAGGAGGCATAATATGCAAGCAGTAAAAGCTAAGAGTATTAGCTTAAATTGGAAATACGTATGTACCGGACTTACTAATATAATATCGCATATGTATGAATGCAGATAATTTGTTGCAAGTGATATTACTTCGGAATTGCCGGTAAGTATTCCTGTTAAAACATCAACTTCTTTTTGAAAATGAGCCATGGTGCAAAAAGATTATATACTGCCATTGAGCATATAGTCAAATAATGATATAATATGACTATATAAAGAAAGGGGCGATAATTATGCAAGCAGATATTAGACCATCCTCAGATTTGCGCAATCATTATAATGAAATATCGAAGCAGTGTAACGAAAGTAAGGAACCGGTTATCATTACGGTAAATGGACGAGGAGATACAGCGATATTAGCACTTCAGCAGTATAAACAAATGGAAGCAGAATTAGAGTTGTATCGAATCTTGGCAGAGGCTGAGGAAGACGTTAGGAATGATAGAGTTAAGCCGATTGCTGATACTTTTAAGGGCCTACGGAATTTTCTGAATGAGGAACAAAATGTATAGGGTCCAGACAACTGATATTGCAGATTCACAAATTCAGCAGTTAATGATTTATATTGCTGAAGATTCCGGGAGTAACCAAGTAGCGTTAAGATATATGGAAAAGATAGAGAAGACTATTAGTCAGTTGGAAATATTTCCGGAGTCAGGAACTATTCCGCGGCATTTAACTCTTCGTAGGCAAGGGTATAGAGTATTGATTGTGGAAAATCATCTTATTTTTTACAAGTTTAATCGAAATGAAAAGTTAGTGACAATATATGCAGTTGTCGACAGTAGAAGAGAGTATCAGTTTATGATATAAAAGTTGACTTCTTGACAATTTTTACCTGACGTTCTATCGTTCGCTCAGCATGCGGTTGACTACGTTTGTGATATGCTGGTGGTCACACATTCGAGTCCTTTTGTTTTACGAGTCCTCTATATGTAGAAGCACAAATCAAAACCGCAACCCCGGTAGAAAGAATATCAGCAATTGCATGTGAAAAGATAATACCATTCAATTCAAATGTGGCATTCATGATTAATAGTACAGGTATATAGACAATTCCTTGTCTAAGTAGTGAAGTAAATGTGGCAACTCCGGCTTTTTCGATAGATTGCAGGTATCCGGTACTAAGATAGAAAAGACCGATAACAGGACCAGCGATTAGATTACCGATAATCATCCGTTGCCCAAAGTGAAGAACTTGTGCATCATTTACAAAGGCAACCACCAAAGGACCTTTGAATATCCATCCAAGGATAGTAAGTGCTGTGCCAAGTGTAATGGTAACAATGGCAGTAGTTTTAATAATTTCTTTCATACGAGCTAAATTTCGGGCACCATGACTATAAGCTAAGGCAGGCTGGATACCCATACAAATTCCCATCTGAAGCATTCCAATGACCATGCTGATCCTTCCGGCGATACCGGAAGCGGCAACTGCAGCATCTCCATAGGAGACAAGGATATTGTTTGTAAATATGTTGGAAACACTCATTAGTACAACACCAAGTGCGGTGGGTAATCCCAGATACAGAATTTTCCATGAAACATCGGGTTTGAAGGATAGATGCTTTAGCTTGAAAGAAAATGAATCGCGATGTTTTCTAAAGTATATTACAAAATATATGGAACTCAGAGTATAGCCGATAATCGTAGCGATGGCAGCCCCTTTTACCCCTAGCCCAAAGGCCAAAATAAAGATAGGGTCTAAGACAATGTTTGTAAGGCTCCCTAAGAGATTGCCAAACATGGATTCTTTGGATGCGCCGTTTGCACGAACTATATTACCGGAAACACTTGAAAATAAAATGATTGGTGCACCAAGGAAAATGGTCTGCAGATAGTCTTTTGTAAATGCGCGGGTCATCTCACTGGTTCCAATGACATTTAAAATTGGTTCTATTCCAAGTAGTATAATAATTGTAAAGCCAAATCCGATTACCAGAGAAGCATAGAAGCAGAAAACAGTCATGGATTTGGCTTTTTCTGTATTTTTTTTCCCGAGAGCTACTGCAATTGCAGTACATCCGCCACCGCCAATTAAAGTTCCTATAGCGGAAAGAATGGAGAAGATAGGAGCAGATAAAGAAATCGCAGCAACTTGCATGGCATCTCCGGTTTTTCCGATGAAGAACATATCTGCCATATTATAAATAATCATAATCAGGATACTAATAATAGCAGGGATGCACATTTTGATCATGAGTTTTGGAATAGATTCTTTTTCAAATAAATTTTCTCGATTCATGGGTAGCCTTCCTTTAAGAAACATTAATCCAACAGTGTTGGAATTGTGCTATACTCATTATAAGCAATTAAAAAACATGATTCAATCATTAATTTGGCAATATGTGTTGGAATAATAGGAGGAGAATTAGATGAATAAAAAAACAACAAAAGATCTCAGCAAACCAGGGAAAAGATAGAGATGATATTTCAGGAACTTTTAAGAAAAAAAGAGATAGAAAAGATTACTGTACGAGAAATCAGCAAACGAGCAGAAATCAATCCATCTACTTTTTATGCTCATTATCAAGATGTGTATGATTTGATGGAGCAGATTGAAAAGAAGACATCGGAACAATTTGCGCAGACGCTTTGGGACGAGGGAAAACAAGATTACAGTTTAAAATTTGAGAAACTGTTTACCATGATGCAAAAAAACAAGGAGTTTTATAAAATCTACCTAAACCAAATGGGAAAATCAATCGTATTGAGCCAAAAGATAAGGGAAGATGCGCTTGCTACATATGGGAAAAAGGAACGTAGAGAAATGGAATACCATCTGGTTTTCTTTTCTGCAGGTGTACATGCAGTCATTCAGAAGTGGCTAAATGATGACTGCAAAGAAACACCAAAGGAGATCGCTAGTTTTGTAGAGCGGGAATACGAAATGCATTGATGGAGTTTTGCTTTCTTTTGTAAGGGATGCAAGTTATGCCTGAAAAGAATAAAGTTTGTTTTGGGTATTGACCGATTCGGTTTATTGTGCTATATGTATAGTATAAACCGAATCGGTCAATTGCATTTATTATTAGGGGGTGGTATTATTTATTCTAATTTTCTTTCTATAAGTGAGGATAAGCAAGAGCGTATTTTAAAGGCAGCACTTCGCCAGTTTGGGCTGTATGGCTACAAGAAGACGAGTACGGAGCAACTGGCTAAAAGCGCCGGTATATCAAAGGGTATGATATTTCATTACTTTGGCACAAAGAAGGGTTTATATGAATATCTGGTTAAGTATTCCATGGATTATATAAGGGGATATTTCACCGGACTAAGTGACAGGGTAAAAGATTTGGATTTTGTAGATAGGATAAATGTATCAACTAAGACTAAGATGAAAGCTTATTTAAGGAAACCGGAGGTCTTTGAATTTGGCACACAATTATTTTTAAACCCGGAGGAACTGGAAGTTTCTAAAATCGCACAGACTACATATAACGAAATGATGGAATTTAGAAATGCGGAAGTACAGGGAGTCATGGCTAATGATGCGAGTGCAGACGACAAAATCCTTAGAAATGATATGGATAGCACCAAAATTCATGATTACATAACATGGATAGTAGAGGGATATACAAATAAGATAATAGGCTTAGTGAAAACAAGCAGTTTAACTGAGATGGATCTGGATCCATTCTGGGATGAATTTGATGAAATCTTAGAAGACGTGAAGAAGATATTTTACAAATAGTTTTCAAGCATAAGCTAAGGAGGAAATTACTATGTCAATAGTTAATATGAAAGGTATATATAAGAAATTCGGAAAGTTTACGGCTCTTAATAATGTAAACCTTGAATTATCTGAGGGAGAAATCTTTGGATTTATCGGTCCTAATGGTGCCGGTAAAACGACTACACTGAGAATACTAATGGGAATTATTAAGGCAAGTGAGGGGAATGCAAAGATATTTGGAAAAGACGTATGGAGTGATGCGGTTGAATTACACAAACGTATAGCATACGTGCCCGGAGATGTGAACCTATGGTCCAACCTAACAGGCGGTGAGGTCATTGACCTACTGGTTAGACTTAGAAAAAATGGAACTAAGAAATACAAAGAGGAATTAATCGAAAGATTTGCATTTGATCCATCTAAGAAATGCAGAACTTATTCAAAAGGAAATAAACAAAAGGTAGCACTAGTAGCGGCGTTTGCTTCTGATGCGGATTTATATATATTGGATGAGCCAACATCAGGACTTGATCCACTTATGGAGAAAGTATTTAGAGAATGCGTAGGAGAAGTCAAAGCAAAGGGCAAGACTGTTCTATTATCAAGCCATATTTTATCAGAAGTGGAACAGCTCTGCGATAAGGTCGGAATTATAAGACGAGGGAAGATAATAGAAACAGGAACTATGGAAGAGCTAAGACATCTTACGAGAACAGAAGTAAAAGTTATAACTAAAAGTCCACTGACCGAACTAAAAGACAATGCAGCTATTCATGATTTAAAGGAAGATGGCGGCAAGACTACTTTTGCAATAGATGCAAATGATATGGCAAGTGTAATGAATATAATAGCGTCTAAGGAAATTATTAACCTTGAGTGTGCTCCGCCGACACTTGAAGAGTTGTTTATGAGTCATTATGAGGAAGGTAGGTAAATATTATGATGGAGAATAATTTTGCCAGAAGTTCCATTTTATCAAGATTTATACTTAAGCGTGACAAAATACGTCTAATAATATGGATTTTCTTTCTTACTTTATTTCTGGTAGGATTTGTACCGATATTTAAAGATATATTTAGCGTAGATAATCCAATTGAGCGTCAAGTGACAGTTGAGATGATGCAAAACCCGGCTATGATTGCTATAGTAGGTCCGGTGTATGGTGCGACTAATTACACAACCGGTGCTATGTATGGGAATTTCATGCTCGTATTTTCTGCGATTTTCACAGCGATTATGAGCATTATGATAGTAGTAAGGCATACAAGACACGATGAAGAACTGGGAAGACTTGAATTAATCAAATCACTTCCCGTTGGTAAACTGTCTAATTTAGCTTCTGCGATGATCGTAACGGTTATTACAAATGCGCTGCTTGCTATTTTAGTCGGAGTAGGCATGTATATACTAAGAGAAGATGGTATGGATCTCAGAGGATGTATGATTTTCGGAGTAGGTATAGCAGTGTGCGGAATATTCTTTGGTGTTGTGGCAGCTATTATGTGCCAGATAACGGCAAATGGAAGAACTGCTAACGCACTGTCTTATATGGTACTTATTGTTTTATATTTATTAAGGGGAGTAGGAGATGTATCAGAAACAGAAGCTGTATCTATGATATCTCCACTAGGGTTAGTGCTCAGAACCAAGAATTTTGTTGAGGATAACTGGTGGCCTATAGTTGTAATTGTAATTATAAGTATTGTATTAATGATTCTGGCATTTTACCTAGCTGCAAGAAGAGATATGGATGCAGGGTTGATACCGGAGCGAGCAGGTAAAAGACACGCCGGAAGAATGCTTAGTTCACCTTATGGTTTAGCACTTAGACTTCTCAGGATGACTATAATTATATGGGTTATATCGATATTTGTCTTGGCAGCAATGTATGCATCGGTATTTGGTGACCTTGATAGCTTTATATCCAATAATGCTATGTTATCCGGAATGCTTGACCAGAACGCAGGATATACAGCAACGGATCAGTTTATGTCTCTTCTAATGGTTATCATGACACTAATATCTATGATTCCTGTAGTAGCTAGTATCGGCAGAATAGCAGGAGAAGAGAAGCGAGGATATGCGACTCATCTATTCTCCGGTTCTGTATCAAGAAGTTCTCAGTTAACAGCGTATTTGATTCCTGCAATTATATTATGTGCAGTACTTCAAGTGGTAACCGCAATCGGATTTTGGAGCGTTGGTTCGGTGGTTGCACCGGATTCGACACCTAGCCTTGAGACATTTATGATATCGGCAATGTCTTATGTACCGGCTATGTTGGTAGTAATAGGTCTCTCTGTATTTATAGTAGGCTTTATCCCGAAAAGAGTCAGTTTATCGTATATGTATTTGGGATATAGTTTCTTTGTAGTTTATATAGGTACACTTGCTAAGTTGCCTCAGGTTCTACAAGACATAACACCATTTGGCCATGTGCCACAGTATCCGATAGAGGATTTGGAGGCGATGCCGCTTGTAGTTATGACATGCATTGCTGCCGTGCTTTGTATAGCTGGATATATAGGTTATAGAAGAAGAGATATAGTTACACCTTCGTAGTGAATGCTGTTGCTAAATATATTGATTTTCCTGCAAAAAAGTAAATGGATTCAAAAGTATATATATGCTAAAATTAGTGATAAGGTATAAGTATGTCACTTATAAGTTCGGGACATGATATTGAGGGGTATTAGTTTATGTATATGAAAGATATTAAATTAAGTCTTGTGAATCTTACGGAAACGGATATGCACATCCATTCGGGATTGCAATGTATTTTTATGCTTCGAGGTGTAGCCGGAATAGAGATAGACGATAAAGAGTTTCAGTTATCAGTGGAGGATTTTATAGTTATCAACAGCAATCAGTTACATAAGATTTCCGGAGGAACGACCAACTTGGCACTGGTTTTGGAAATAGAAAGAGAATATTTAATAAAGGAATGTGGAGATTTTGCCAAAGGCAGAATTAAATGTCATTGTATAGGTCATTCGGATTTTAGCAGTAACTATTATGGACTAAAGAAAGCCTTGATAAGAATGCTCTATATAGCAGTTAAAAAGGAATATGGATATTCTCTGGACTTCAAGGTGGAAATGCTCAAATTAGTCTATATATTGTACACTTGTTTTAAAATAAATGATGAAGATATTAAGGATTCACCGGCCATCGATAAAAGCAAGAATTTTGACGAGATACTAACGTATATAAATGATAATTTGTATAGGTCAGTACGCCTTGATGATGTTGCCGGAAAAGCATTTATGTCACCGCAGTATTTTTCAAAATATTTTAAGAAAAAAACAGGTCAGGGATTTCTCGAATATATAACCATGGTTAGACTAAATAAGGCAGTGTATAACTTGGTATATACAGATGAATCGATTGTAAAAATAGCAATGGATAACGGATTTGCCAATGCAAAGGCATTTAATGAAGCTTTCAAAAAAGAATATAACGATACGCCGGGAAATTTTAGGAAATTATATAGTCGTGATGGAAGCAAACTTGCAAATGAAACAGACAAGATGGACCTTAATCTTGAAGTTGATATAGAACTAAAAGAGTTTATGCAGTATGTGCAAAAATATGATGTCAATCCGGAACAAGTTCAATACAGTAAAAAGACATACACGGTAATGTTAGGTAATACTAAAGTAAAAGATATAAGAAGTCAGGAAAATATAATTAGCATAGGAAGGGTTGAAACGGCTAATTATACTAATTTATATAATCAGTTGGAGAAATTAAGAAATAAGTTGAATTTTAAATATGTTTATTTTGAACTGGAATACAAATTTATTCCGGAAAACGTTCACTATAGTTACATAATTTACAATCAGTTTTTCAAAACAATAGACAATATAAAAAAATGTAACATGATTCCTTTTATCAGGATATGTCCAAGTGAAGCGTATAGTGGTAATCAAACAAAGAAATATAAAGAAGATGCTATTAAGAAGATACAAAGCTTTGTACAATGTGTCAAAAGAATGTATGCAAGAGAGTATATTAATGACTGGAAAATAGAGGTTAGAAATAAAGACGCAGTAAATGAAGAAATATTCGAAATGTTCTATGATGTGGTATACAGAAATATTAAAAGTGTATTTCCTAAAACCAAGGTAGGTGCATATTCAATCAATCAGCCCGGAGAAGAACAAAAGGAAAGATTTTCGTTTTTCTTGCACGCTGCAAATAACAGAAAATGCTTACCGGATTTTGTAACATTTGGAGTATTTCCAAAACATAGAAAAGAAAGCTTTATGAGTAACCAGTTTTTTTACACGGATTTAAAGGGATATCATATGGAGGTTATAGACGCACTCAAGGGTGCATACAAAAGAGCCTCATGCGATATTCCGGACATGTACATGATAGAGTGGAATACGTTGATGGGTGACTTGGATAATGAAAGCATATTATATTTTCGATCAGCAATAATATTAGACAATATGTTAGAGGTTAACGAAGAAATTCGAGGAGCGGGATATTGGGCAGACTCGTCAGTAGCCGCGATTTACTCAGGTGAAGAGCCAATGACATCACTGGCATTACATATGATTGATGATGTCAAACGACCGATTTATCCGGTGTTGGAGTTAATAAATAGACTGGGTAACAATATTATATATGAAAATGAGAATATACTGATTTCAAAAAGTGGAAGTGATGAATACAAGGTTTTGATATGGAATCCAAGATATCTAAATCCATCATATTCACTTGATGAGTCTACAACTGATTCATTGATTAGAAATATTAATGTAAAACTGAAAGGTATTGAGTCAGGAAAATACCAAATAAAAAAGATAACATGTAATAAGGAGCAAGCCGGTGTAATAACAAAAATGGTTAATGCCGGATATGCAGATTTTACTGACACAGAAGTTTTCGACTATATCAAATCCGATGTTGCTAATGGGTTAAATGTATACGATGAAAATATTATGAACAATACCTATATGTTGAATACAAACTTATTTTATAACAGTGTGATAATGTATATCATAGGAAAAAAAGATAAGTAAAGAGCTTAATATGAAAAACTGACAGTTGATTTTAGGTAAATGTCAGTTTTTTTGTATAAGAAAGTAAAAAGCTACAGAAGTATGGATAAAAAAGGCATGTATGGTATGCAGAAACTGTGGAAAAATATATTTATGTAAAGAATTGGAGGTATAAGATGATGAATTACTTGCAACGAGCAAGAGAGTTGAAAACAGAATTGGTTAATAATCGCAGACAAATTCATGAGAATCCGGAATTAGGATTAGACTTACCAAATACGGTAACCTATGTGATGGATAAGCTTAAGGAGATGGGTTATGAACCGAAGCAAATAGGTGGAGGAGTAACAGCAATTGCAGGAGAATCCGGGAAAACTATTCTATTAAGAGCAGATATGGATGCTCTCCCGATGGAAGAACAAAGTGGACTTGATTTCTCAAGTAAGAATGGAGCAGCACACACTTGTGGTCATGATATGCATGCAGCTATGTTACTTGGAGCAGCTAAATTACTAAAAGAGAATGAGGCGAATCTAAAAGGAAGGGTCAAGTTCATGTTTCAGCCTGCTGAGGAAATATTTGCAGGTGCTAAAGCAATGATAAATGAAGGAATAATGGAAGAACCAAGACCGGATTGTGCAATGTCGAGTCATGTTTTTTCCGGACATAGCTATGATAAGGTTTTTGTAAAAGAGGGCCCTTTGCTCTCAGGATGTAATGGATTCAAAATCACAATTCATGGTAAAGGCTGTCATGGGGCACAGCCTCAAAATGGAATCGACCCGATTAATATAGGTGTACATATTCATCTTGCATTACAGGAGCTTATTTCAAGAGAAGTTGATTTTAATAACAGCGCACTTCTCACATTTGGGCAATTCGTGTCCGGAACAGCAGCTAATATTATTCCGGAAACTGCAATATTACAGGGAACACTTAGAACATTTAATGAAGAAATAAGAGAGTATCTTGTAGAACGCATGAAAACGATTGTAAAACTTACAGCTGAAAAATTTAGGGGAACAGCTGATGTTGAGATCTTATCGGATTTACCTGTTTTAATGAATGATTCTGATTTGACGAAGAGTGTTAGGTCTTATCTGCAGGATATGTCAGGTTCTGAAATTACTGTAGAACCCGGGTTTATGGCAACAGCGTCGGAAGATTTTTCATTTATTGCGAAGATGGTACCCTCAGTAACGGTGTTCTTCGGAGCATCTGATATGGATGTGGAATCGTATCCTATGCATCATCCCAAAGTACAGTTTGACGAGCGTGTGCTATACAGAGGAGCAGCTATGTATGCCGAAGTTGCAGATAGGTGGCTCAAAGAAAATAGTTAATATTGGTTGGGATTGTATTAGATATGCACCCCCTAGTTTGTGTTTGTTGAGACTCACAGCTAGGGGCGTTTTTTTACCAAAAAGTATCGTGAAAGCACATAGCGCACAACTGACACAATGTATACGGTAAATCAACACTACATACATTTACTTATTTTGTAAACAAGGGTATAATGTTATTAAAATTGACAGAAAATAAATTATCGAGAGTAGGGGATTACTTATGGATTCAACCAATCGTATAACAAAGCTAGAGCAAGATTTAGATAGGCTAATGAAACAACGGAATGAAGATCAAACTGAAATAAACCGTATACATCAGGAGCTTATGGTGTTAAAATCGGACAAAACAAGGACTAATGAAAATGTTCAATCCAGCCCAAATGATATGTACACACAGAAGCCGCAAATGAACCAACCGGTGAATCAACAACCGATGAATCGTCCACCGATGAATCAACAGCCGGTGAATCAACAGTCGATGAATCGTCCACCGGTGAATCAACAACCGGTGAACCATCAACAAATGAATCAGCAGCCAATCCCGAACTATAATACCCAGAACAGACAGCAGGGAAGTATGGAAGGGGTATTTGGCAAAAACGTGATGGGTATCGTTGCCTCACTTTTAATATTTATAGGGTTAATATCCTTTGCAGTTTTGATATATGATAAGATACCTGACATAGCTAAGTCGCTTCTTATGTTTTCTGTCAGTATTGGTATTGGGGCAATAGGACTTTTCCTTAGTAGAAAAAGAAGCAGCACATTTTCAATTTCATTACTAGGATGTGGTGCAGGTGGATTATACATTTCAATTATAGCTCTTCATGTGGTATTTGACTATGTATCTGACATAGCAGTATATCTATTGCTACTGTTCTGGGTATTAATATTAACTTTTCTTAGAGAAAAGTTCATAAAGCACAATATGTTTAGAATAATCTGCCAGTTGGGAGTTTTCATTTCATTGATGTTAGTAATTGGCAGACAACTTTCACTAATAGAATATACGCTAATAAGTATATATGCATTTGTTTCCTGTGGAATCATTTCATTTAAACGCATTAAGGATAATGAAGTTACTATATTGGGAGATTTTATTACCGGATTAATAATTATGACACTTATGTTTTTAGGTGGAGACTTATTTTTCTTTGTTAGCAGCAGCAAGATAGTAGTTAGTTTTAATATTATTTTGATGTTATTATACACGTTGTATTTGATACGGACATATAATAAAGAGTCAAGTAAAAATATGGTCATATACAATGTCGTTCTATGTTTTATATCAATATTTTATATAGTAGGTGTATTTGGAGCATCAGAACGTATATTTGAAGAGGAGAATCTCATATGCCTTTGTCTTTTGACACTATTTTTATTGATACCACTCCTACCCGGGCTGTTAAATAAACTACGTGGAGATATTGAAGCAGTGGTATTTATACCTCTAATACTTGTATTACCGTTTGTTTGGCTAACACTAATCCAATCAATAGGTGATAATAGCGCAAATGGGATTTGGATTTTAGCAGTACCACTGATAATCCTTGGATATCGTAATAAGAAACGTATCTATAAAATTACAAGTATGATACTATTGTTTGTTTCGTTATTATCACTTTGGTCACAAACAACAGTGACATTTAGTGATGTGACATGGGTTAAAGCGCAGATTATAGTTGAGACAATTGCAGTCATTATATGCTTTGGAGTAGTAATTTTATTTACACTACGGGAACAACAGAACAAAAGGGTGATGGTATTTAGGATAATAAGTCATGTTGGTATAATATTCGCAATGTGCGTTATAGTTGATAGCTTTAGTTTTGAAATGGCATACTCTATTAAATTGATTATAATATCATTGCTTCTGGCAATACCTTTAATTTTGGGATTTTATGGCAAAATAATCGGCAGTGTGGCAGTAACTATTTCAACATCATTTATATATCTATTTATACTAGCGGAGATTAGCAGAGTAAATGAATTAATTGTTTGGAATATATTATTTATATTGATAGGATTACTTTATCTATTTATTGACTGGCGAGGATTATACCACTCGTATAGGAAAAGTAGCTGGCTAGGTTGGTTTATAGGAATCAAAGCGACTTTACTATTTTCAGCAGCACTTTCTAATTTTGTTGATACATTTAGGTATTCGTACATATTAAGTGTACTGTTTGTGCTAATAGCATGTGTATGTATTTTCCTTGGATTCAAATATACTTTTAAGTCACTTCGAGTATATGGGCTTGTATTAACAATGTTGGGAGTAATAAAGCTTGTTACGCTTGACATAAGTAGACTAAACTCCATAATACGAGTATTGGCACTTATAGTTGGCGGTGTGTTATGTTTTGTTATTAGTCGGCTATACAATAGTGCAAGCAAGCGAAATGATATAGAAAACCCGAACAATCAAAGCGACAATAATATCGACAATAATATCGGTAATCAAATTTGGTAAATACTGTGCTTGCTTTGTGAAATAAAAGTGAAACGCATTGACATTAAAGAGGTGCCTCAATATAATGAGAGGCACCTCTTATTATTTTATTAACAATATTTTACAGGTGGGAGATTATGGAAGTGAATAGAAATGATGAAGCGATGCAGCTGTTTTTTGAAACATCGCGATTAATTATAAAGCATGCAAAAGCATGTGGCAGAAATGATAGAAGCATATTTAATGGACAATTTAGATGTCTATTTATTTTAAATGAAATAGATGAAATCAGCCAGAGCAAACTATCAGGGCTCATGAATATAAGACCGACATCATTAAGTGAAATGCTAAGAAAACTTGAAGACAAAGGTTACGTAGTGCGCATACCATCAACTGAAGATAAGCGCACGTTTGTGGTATCACTTACAAAGGTTGGAAAAGCTGAAGTTGCTAAAATCCATGATGAAATAATAGAAAAACATGGAGACTTAAAACTACCATTAAGTGAAGCGGATACAAAAGAGTTTATCCGGTTACTTACAATTATGAAAGAGCATTATACTACATTTAAATAGTGATAAGCGAAGGAGATTTTATGTTTGGTCACATAATAATAAACAAGTCAGAACTAAAGATAAAAGAATTTGACAAATATCGCTCATATTACTGTGGATTATGTAATCAGTTAAAGAAGTCGTATGGAATGCCGGGACAAATGTCACTTACTTATGATATGGCGTTTCTTGTATTACTACTCACAGGATTATATGAGCCGATAAACGAAGAGGGGTATAGACGATGCGCAGCACATCCACTTGAGAAACACAAAACATTGGAAAACGAGTACAGTGCATATGCAGCAGATATGAATATGCTACTTTCATATTTGAAATGTGATGATGATTGGCGAGACGATAAGAAGATATTAAAACTAGCATATGGAAAAATTTTAAAGAGCAAGAGTAAGGCAATGTTCATACAATACCAAGAGAAAATAGATATGATTATTAGTCTTATGAAAGAACTAAGTGATGAAGAGGCGAAGAATAATACGGATATTGATTATATGTCGGGTGTATTCGGCAAAATATTAGGTGAGGTATTTGTCTGCAAAAAAGATGAGTGGGAGTCAGAAGTAAGAAAGATTGGATATTACCTTGGGAAGTTTATTTACTTAAGTGATGCCTATGAAGATATAGAAGATGATGTTAAGTCAGGAAACTACAATCCACTAAAGGAAGTATATAAAACAGAGAGCTTTGAAAACGATTGTGAGGAGATGCTGACTATTATGATTTCAAAGTGCTGTCAGGAATTTGAAAAATTGCCGATTCTTGAAGATGCAGATATAATGAGAAATATTCTTTATTCTGGAGTGTGGTATTGCTACAATACTGCAAAAGAAAAAAGAGAACAGGGAGAAAAACAATGAGAGACCCATATGAAGTATTAGAGGTAAGTAGAAATGCTTCTGATGATGATATAAAAAAAGCATATCGTGCCGCAAGCAGAAAATACCATCCTGATGCCAACCTAAACAATCCTAAGGCAGCAGAAGAAAAATTTAAAGACGTGCAGCAGGCATATAAAGAGATAGTTAAGATTCGAAGTGGTGAAGGAACGGAGCAAGGCTACGGTCAGCAAGGTTATGGTCAACAAGGTTATGGTCAGCAAGGTTATGGTCAACAGGGTTATGGACAGCAAGGTTACGGAGGTCAGAGCTACGGTGGACAAGGTGGCAACCCCTATGGAGATGGTGAATATCAGAATCCGTTTGAAGACTTTTTTAATGGAAATTTTGGTGGCTATGGTGACCAGAAGCAAAGTCAAAAGCAGACGATTAGTGAAAATGCTAATGATTCTCCGCAGATGCGAGCAGCTATTAATTACGTAAATAGTGAATACTATGAGGAAGCAATACAAATGCTTAATAGAATGCAGGGACGTGATGGACGTTGGTTCTATGTGAGCGCTGTAGCAAACTCAGGTGCAGGTAATGATGTAAAGGCCAAGCAAGATATTTCGCAGGCATTGTACCAGGAACCGAATAATACTGAGTATCAGCAGTTTAAAAACCGAATGGAAAGTGGCACTAACTGGTATAGAGAGCAAAGTACGTCGTATGGAGGATGGAACTTTTCGGGAAGCAGTTTTTGTTTACGATTATGTATTATAAATTTATTGTGCAGTTGTTTTAGTGGTGGCGGTGGATTTTGCTGCGGCAATCCCGGATATATGTAAAACAGAGTATACATAAAGATGATAAGGAGAGTGACATATATGTCAAAAATAATAGGTATAGACTTAGGAACGACTAATAGCTGTGTAGCAGTTATGGAGGGCGGACGACCTACAGTAATAGCAAATACAGAAGGAGTAAGAACAACACCTTCGATAGTTGCATTTACAAAATCAGGAGAACGACTAACGGGTGAAAGTGCTAAGAGACAAGCGATTACTAATCCGGACAGAACCATATCATCGATAAAACGTCATATGGGTTCAGATTATCAAGTTAAAATAGATGGTAAAAAATATACCCCGCAGGAGATTTCTGCAATGATACTTCAGAAGTTAAAATCAGATGCTGAGAGCTATTTGGGGGATGTAGTGACAGAGGCTGTTATTACAGTTCCCGCTTATTTCAGTGATGCACAGAGACAAGCTACGAAGGATGCCGGACGAATAGCGGGACTTGATGTAAAGCGTATTATTAATGAACCAACATCGGCAGCTCTTGCATATGGACTTGAAAATGAAGGAGCACAGAAGGTTATGGTTTACGATTTGGGTGGTGGTACATTTGATGTGTCTATTATTCAGATAGGAGAAGGCGTCGTAGAAGTACTAGCTACATCAGGTGATAATTGCTTAGGTGGTGATGACTTTGATGAGCGTATTGCGGAATATCTAGTGAAAGAATTTAAAACGGCTGAAGGAATTGACATAAGCCGAGACATGGTAGCGAAGCAGAGAATTCGCGAAGAGGCCGAGAAGGCGAAGAAAGAGTTATCGGCAGCAACTAGTGTAACAGTGAATATACCATTCCTTGTTCCTCAAAATGGAGGAAAGCATCTCAATTGCACGATTAACAGAGCACAATTTGAGAAGATGACATTTGATTTAGTTGAAAAGACAGTAATCCCTGTAAAATCAACATTAGCAGATGCCGGAATAGATGCATCAGGACTTGATAAGGTATTATTGGTAGGTGGAAGTACCAGAATTCCATATGTTCAGGAGAAGGTTAAAGAACTTACCGGTAAAATGCCTGCTAAGAATCTAAACCCGGATGAATGTGTAGCACTTGGGGCGGCAGTTCAGGGCGGCAAATTATCAGGGGAGGCAGGGCTAAATCAAGTACTACTACTAGATGTCACACCATTGTCGCTGTCCATAGAAACGATAGGTGGTGTAGCAACAAGGCTAATTGAGAAAAACTCTACTATTCCTACTAAATATAGTCAGGTTTTTACTACGGCTGCTAATTTCCAGAGCTCTGTAGACGTTAAAGTACTACAAGGCGAAAGACAAATGGCAAAGGACAACAAGCTGATTGGAAACTTCAAATTGAAAGGGATTAAGAAGGCAATGCGTGGAGTACCTCAGATAGAGGTAAGTTTTGATATAGATACTAACGGGATATTAAATGTGTCTGCGAAAGATCTCCAAACAGGAAAACAGCAATCAATTACTATCACAGCCAGTTCTAATCTTTCGGAGGAGGAGATTCAAAGGGCAATGCGTGAAGCTAGTGAATTTGAAGCATCAGATAAAGAACGAAAAGCAGCAATAGATATTCGCAATGAAGCGGAGCAGTACATATATCAAGTAGAAAGTGCATTAAGCAAGGATAAGAAAAATATAGACAAAGATAAGAAAAAAGAAATAAAATCAACTTTATCTGAGCTTAAAAAGGCAGTTAGCAAAACAAAAATCGATAACATTACCAAAGAACAAGCAGATGAAATCAGACTGGTTAAAGAGCAATTAGAGACAAAAGCAATAGGAGTTCTTGAAATACTTAATGACTAAGGATATGCACGATGATAAGTTGGCTGCTCTAATTGACAAAAAGGTGGGTGAGTGGCTATAATATATCATTGAGCAATCGGAGGTTAACATTGAAACGAAAAAACATTGATGATATTAAAATTAGTATGGATGATTTGGATCTAGATGATATAAAAATAGACATAAATGGTCCACATATAGACGATGATTTAGAAAGTGCACTTGAGCATTTGCCGGATGAACAATTTAGTCGCTCCGCTAAGCGGACACCAAGAAAGAAAAATAATGTTCGAAGGCCTGTAGATGAGACTATATATATCACAGAAGAAATTACCGGAGAAATCACTGAACCTATAAGAAATCCTGAAAAGAGAATAAAGCCGGAGTCAAATAGGTATGACAACAATAAATCAAAAGAAAAAAGGAATAAGGGTAATAAACATATGTCAAGCAAAAAAGCACCAATGACGTTCAAGTTACAAGTATTAGCGAGCCTTATTTTCTTTGCATCAGTGTTGCTGTTAAATGTGTTTCCCAATATATATGTTTTGGTTATAGTATTGATTCTATTTCTTCTTGGAGCATTAGTATATTCAAAGGTCAGACCAAGACACCACAGAAGAAGGCGAACGGGTTGGAAAGCGTTTAGCCTCATTTTGTCAATTCTACTTATTATAGGCTCATTTTATATGTTTAAATCATGGATGGTTCTTGGGGATATTACAAAAGATAATGCGGATGTAGATATTAATCTGACACAAGACAGCTATATCATGTATATAAGTGGGATAGATGTATTTGGTGAGATATCACAGGAAAGTAGAAGTGACGTTAATATGCTGCTTGTAATGAATCCAAAGACACATGAAATTCTTATGGTTAATACTCCTCGTGATTACTATGTGGAGCTTACAGGAGTATCCGATGGTGCCAAAGATAAGCTGACCCATGCAGGAATATATGGAGTAGGAACCTCAATGGCAACTTTATCAACACTTTATAATACACCGGTTGAGTTTTCAACGAGATTAAACTTTACATCTATGATAGATATTATTGACGCACTGGGAGGAGTTACAGTCGAATCTGATATTGCTTTTACAACGGGTGAGAATGCCGGAGAAATTGTAGATATACAAGAAGGTAAGAACCATTTAACAGGTTCACAAGCACTAGCATTTTCCAGAGAGAGAGATAATCTTGAAGATGGTGACAACCAACGTGGAATTAATCAGCAGGCAGTTATTAAGGCTATGCTAAAGAAAGCTGCATCACCATTATTTTTAGTTGGTGGAAATAAGATACTTGATACCGTGGGTACTAATGTTGAGATAAATATGAGCAGAAAACAATTACAACAACTGATAAAGGGATATTTAGGAGGGATAGGTCGCTGGAATATTACGTCGGTTCAAGCTACAGGAACAGGATCTACTGAGTACTGCTACTCATATTCCGATGGACCATTATATGTTACGATACCGGATGCATCGGTGGGTGACATTTCTAATCAGATAGGTGCAACTAGAAACGGGCAATAAAACTTCCGATTTGATATACAATCATTGAAATAGTCCATGCAATTGCGCATTGCCCAAAAGCCATAGCTATAGCCGCGAATCTTGAGTTGAACTCTCTGCGAACACTTGAGATAGCAGCTACACATGGTGTATATAAAAGCGTAAATACTAGAAAGCTAAAGGCTGATAATGGAGTAAACATACTTCCAAGAACCGTTGATAAACTTGCACTTGTATTCGATAAAACAGCAAATGTGCTTATAACAGCTTCTTTTGCCATAAAGCCTGAAATAAGTGCGACAACCGGCTTCCAAGCTCCGAATCCAAGTGGAGCAAATATTGGTGCAATCAGCATAGCAAGTGAGGCGAGCATACTGTTTTCAGTTGAGGCAACTACATTAAATTTGAAATCAAATGTCTGGAAAAACCAGATAACTAAAGAGGCGATAAATATAACTGTAAAAGCTCTGGTTAAGAAATCTTTAGCTTTTTCCCATAATAATAAGAACACTGATTTAGGACTAGGCATTCGATAATTAGGTAATTCCATTACAAATGGCACCGGCTTTCCATGAAAAGCTGGTGTTTTTTTAAGTATTATTGCAAATGAAATTCCTATGACAATTCCAAGAACATAAAGTGCCATCATAACTAACGCCCCAAATTTCGGGAAAAATAGTGAGGTAAATGCAGCATAGATAGGTATCTTGGCAGAACAACTCATAAAGGGCAGCAGTAGTATGGTCATCTTTCTATCTCGATCACTCGACATAGTTCTTGAAGCCATTGTTGCAGGAACTGTGCAGCCAAACCCTATTAACAAGGGTACTATACTGCGTCCTGAAAGCCCTAGTTTTCTAAGTGGCTTATCCATAACAAACGCTACTCTGGCCATATATCCGGTATCTTCCAATATAGATAAAAAGAAGAATAAAACAACTATAAGAGGCAAAAAGCTTAGTACAGCATTTACACCTGTAAGTGCTCCGTCAACAATTAGACTTTGAAGTACCGTGTTAACTCCTGTAGTGGTTAAGCCCTTATCTACAAGATTAGCAAGTTTATCAAGTCCTGCACTTAATAAGTCACTTAACGGCTGACCTATTACACCAAAGGTAAGGCCAAAGACAGCGAGCATAATCATCAGGAAAATAGGAAAAGCCCATATCTTGTGAGTAAGTATTTTATCGATATTGACACTTCGCTCTCTTTCGTGACTTTTACCACCTTTTACCACAGAGTTTTTACATGTTTCTTCGATAAAGGTGTATCTCATATCTGCCAAAGCGGCTTCACGGTCAGTATTTAAATCACTTTCCATCTCCTTTACACTGTGTTCAATTGTCTCTAATTCATTTTATGAAAGTTCAAGGCGATTGGACATTAACTTGTCGCTTTCAACAAGTTTAGTTGCAGCAAAGCGCCTAGGAACTCTCGCTCTATCAGCGTGGTCTTCTATTAAATGTGCAACACTATGAATACATCTGTGTGTCGGACCGGAACAAAAATCTTCAACAAGAGGTGTGTTTTTGGATTCTACTACGTCAATAATAGTATCTACAAGTTCATGTACGCCTTCATTCTTACTAGCTGCAATCGGGACAACAGGAACACCTAAAGAATCAGAAAGAGATGCGATATCTATAGTATCCCCATTAGCATAAACTTCGTCCATCATATTGAGAGCAATAACCATAGGTATTTTTAGCTCAATTATTTGTAGAGATAGGTATAGATTACGTTCCAGATTAGTAGCATCAACAATATTAATAATTCCGTCAGGCTTGTTATCAATGAGGAAATCTCTTGTGACAATTTCCTCCTGCGTGTATGGAGACAGAGAATAAATGCCCGGAAGATCTACTACGGTAGAGTATTCATGAGCTTTGATTTTGCCGTCTTTTCTATCGACTGTTACACCGGGGAAATTACCTACATGTTGATTTGAACCTGTTAATTGATTAAAGAGAGTGGTTTTGCCACTGTTTTGATTACCGGCAAGGGCTAACGTAATTGGATTATGCATTTGCGTCACCCCCGTTTTTCGTATTAGTATTTATTTGCATTTCTATGTTTGCAGCGTCCTCAAGTCGTATAGTCAATGAGTACCCTCGAAGCTCAAGTTCAATGGGGTCGCCTAGTGGTGCTGCTTTATGAACCTTTACTAAAGTATGTGGAGTGAGTCCCATATCAAGTAAGCGATGCCTAAGGGCACCGCTACCGTTTACCGCGATTATATAACCGCTGCTACCTATAGGTAATTTATTCAAAGTCAAAACAATTTTGCCCCCTAACACTTAAACGCTATTTCTTTTTATTTTCCATAGATCTTTTATAGAATTCCAATCCTATTACTAATATACACCCAATAAGGAAGAAAACCACACTAAAACTAGAAATATTCATAGCCGGCATAGGCTCTTTTAGGGTCGTAGGCCCCATGGTTATTGAGTATAATGATCCGACCATAAGACCAATAATGGTAAACATGGTCTGTGATGGGAATTTCTCTAATGCTAGTTTAATCCATCTTACAAAAAGAATGATACCTGTTAGGGCACCCAAACCAAAGACAATTATTGCAGGTAGAACGGAGAAGTCAAATTGTAATAGACTTTTAACAGCTGTAATAACCGGGACATACAGACCAAAAACGAGAAGAAGAGTTGAACCTGATATTCCGGGCAGAACCATAGCAGATATTGCAACCATGGCAGAAAAGAAGACA
The DNA here is from genome assembly GCA_047973235.1 of Suipraeoptans sp. GTDB lineage: Bacteria > Bacillota > Clostridia > Lachnospirales > Lachnospiraceae > Aequitasia. The sequence continues at coordinate 52,289 of JBKEBP010000165.1, forward strand.
TATAATACGGTGGAGAAATCTAATTTAGACAAATCAGTACTGCCTGATATATTCTGATTCAAAATTGTAACAGCAATAACAATAGTCATTCCAAGTATCATACATAGGATGCCGGCACCATTAATCTTCATTTTTTTCTTATTTTCTACAAACATGACAACAATAGCCACTATAATAAATCCAAGGAATAAAGAACTGATTTGATAAATATATTTATCAAATACCGATGCAAGTACAGTGACAGCTAGACCCATTCCAATTATCCAACCTATACCAAGCTTAATAAGAAATATAAAAGCTTCTTTTCGTTTAGAACCGTCTCTACTGGTAATATTATTTAAAGACGTTATAAATTCGTTATAAAAACCCATTAAAAAAGCAATGCTTCCGCCGGATACTCCCGGAACGCTATCAGCCATTGCCATACAAAATCCTTGAAACATATTTCGAATCCACATTGATAAATCCTCCTAAAATTGTAAGCTATTAAAGGATTATATAACACTATGTATAGGAAGTGCAATATCAATCTAGTGTTAAATTACTTATTTAAGAGAAAGGCATGATTTATTGGACCAATACCTGAACCTAAGTCAAGCATAGAGGATAAAGCACCTGATATATAATCCTTTGATTTTTTTACAGACGAGTTTAAATCATTCCCTTTTGCTAAATTAGATGCTATAGCACTAGAGAGCGTACAGCCCGTTCCGTGCGTATTGTTGTTATTAATTCGCGTCCCCTCAAACCATGAGTAAGTACCATTGCTGTATAGTAAATCATTCGCATCATTAATACTGTGACCGCCTTTCAACAACACAGAGCAACAAAAGTGTTCACTGATAAACTCAGCAGCATCGAGCATATTTTCAGCTGATGTAATCTCCATACCGGATAGAACCTCGGCCTCAGGGATATTTGGCGTAACGACAGAGGCTATAGGTAATAGCTTCTCCTTTAATGAAAAAACAGCGTCGTCACTAATAAGTTTCGCACCGCTTGTTGCTACCATTACGGGATCTACAACAATATTATTAGCCTTATATTGAGTTAATTTATCGGCGATTACGGAAATTAATTCACATGAAGAAACCATACCAATTTTAACTGCATTAGGTCTTATGTCGTTAAATATACTTTCGATTTGCATCTCTAAAAACTCACAAGGAACTTCAAAGACCCCTTGAACACCTAGAGTATTTTGTGCGGTTAGAGCAGTTATTGCACTCATAGCATATACCCCATTCATAGTCATTGTTTTTATATCTGCTTGTATGCCAGCGCCACCACTTGAATCGCTACCCGCTATTGTAAGAGCTGTTTTCATTTAAATAATTCCCTCGCCTTTCTAAAATCATTGATATAATAATTGGAAATATCCATTACTTCTTGAGTTGACTGTTCATACTTATCATATACACCTGCAACTATAAAACCTGCATTTTTAGCAGTTTTTATCGCATACAGTGCATCTTCAAATACAATAGTGTTTTCTTTGCGTGTCCCCAAATTTTGAAGCGCCGCTTGATAGATGAATGGAACATCTTTACCACGACCAATTTCCTGGCAGGACAAAATCTCTTCGAAATATTCGCGAACACCACAACGCTTAAGAGCAGCATGTGCAAGGCCTTTGGCAGAAGCTGTAGCAATACACATTTTAACATTATTATCAAAAAGAAATTTCAAAAATTCCTCGGCACCCGGCTTCAATAAAGCATCATAGTAGTAGAAGTCTTTTATTAGTAGGTTGATTCCATTAACGATTTCCGCTATTGTTTTATCGACGTTATAGTGCTCTTGGTAATATACGGCAGCTTTTTCTAGACTCAAATCCTTAAATACTTCATTTAAATTATGACGTGGTTCGATACCTATAGATAGCAGATAGCGTTCAGCAAGAGTATTCCAACCGACCATTGAATCCAGTATAGTACCGTCCATATCAAATATCGCACCTTCTATTTTCATGACTTCACCATTTTCTCTGATAGATAACGTAGTGATTTACACTCGTTTTCTATGTCACTTGAAGCAAATATAGCTGATACCAATGCAACACCATCGATACCTGTTCCGGACAACTCAAGAATATTTTCTTTATTTATGCCACCTATAGCAACAATTGGAATATCGACACTATCACAAATTGCATGAACCACACTATGAGGTATGGCATTTGCATCTAGTTTGGTTGTAGTGCTAAAGACAGCACCAACTCCAAGATAATCCGCACCATTACGAGAAGCTTCCTTTGCCTGCGCTACAGAATTTGCTGAAACACCTATTATCATTTTATCGCCGACGAGTTTACGTATATCATTTGCAGACATATCTGACTGACCAACATGAATTCCATCTGCGTTGCACTTAATAGCGACTTCTACATTGTCGTTAATTATAAATGGTACACTATATTGTTTAC
>JBKEBP010000198.1:0-3349 GCA_047973235.1 Suipraeoptans sp.
ACATTTAATTCTTTAGTTCCATCACTTTTTTTAACTACATACATAAAGTCTGGACTGTAATTTTCTCCAACAATTGTAGGAATAGCAATGCTTGATTTTGGGATTTTACCATAAACCACAACTTCATTAATTCCTGTTCCTGTCATCATGATGTTATCTTTCTCTAATGGAGAATCAAAAGCAATCTTATCATATAGGTATTTCTCTGAAGGAGTGCCTTCAACAAACATAGTGCCGACAATTCCCTGCTTTATCATTTCTCGTGGAGAGCCATTTTTAAAAGTTAATGCAGTTTCAGTAACAGGTTGTGTCGAACGAGCATAACGAAATCTGGTCTGTGTTTCTTGAATTCGCCAATCCGTAAAGCTCCGAATAATATTGGTAGCTGAATATTCATTTATATGTTCTGGAAGAACTGTTTTTTCTTCAGCCAACTCACACATAGCATCATGTATGACCTTAATCGGAATACTTGTCTGATTATTGATTCGTTTAATAAATTCATTATAAGCTAAAGGTTTCTTTATAGAATAGGAAACTCCGGAATCTTCTTGCAAATACATCTTTTTGCCATCCGTGGTTACTTCATTACGTTGGCTATAAATAGTTATATTTCCGAAAGTATCACCTTTCCTAAGAATGTCATGTAATGCTTGTGGTATTTCAGATTCTAAATCCGAATCATAAAAAAGATAGTATTTCTGATTGATTGTTTCCCATAGCTCTTTAATTTCGGGATATACAGCTTTTCTGATTTTAATTTGCTGTGTTTTATTCTTGTTCTTATCGGTGACTTTGTTGCTATTAACACCACTTGTAAACTCAGGATATTCTTCAAAGAAAGCCTCTCTATTCTCAGAACGGATTTCGTAGTTCCTGTTTATATACTTTTTGAGTAATAAATCTGTAAACAAATCATCAGGGTCAATGTTTCTTGCTTTCGCAACTTTATCCAAGTCATCAGTATGCAATATTAATGTCATTGGCAATTCACCATTGATTTCATCGACTAATTTTTGTGCAAAGTCTGCTTCTGTAAAATCAACAATATAATTTAGTTTAAACTCTTCATTGGATATACGATTACCGTTTTCATCAACTGGCAGGCGCAATCCTCGTCCTACTTCTTGTAGCTTACTATTTTCACTACCACTTGAACGTAATTTAGCAATGGTAAAAATATTAGGATTATCCCATCCCTCTTTCAACGTCCACTTAGAAAATAAGAATCTTCTCGTATTATATGTTCCGTCTTCATTACGTAGAGATATTAACCCCTTCTTATTATGAAGAATCTCGTCTACTTCTTGGGCAATTGCCTCATCAGAATCACTGTTGTCCTGCGAAAAATATCCTGCATGGCAGGCACTTATATCTGCAGCACTGGCTTTCAGATATTCTCTGTATTCGTTCTCGCTATCTGTCAATTCATCTATCAATAAATTCAACATTTCAAGTATTAAGCGTTCAAACATTTCCTTGAGATACGGCAACTTTCCGTCATCAGATTCTCTATAGGATGCAATATCATCAATAAAGAATAGTGCCAGTGTTTTTATCTTGAACTGCCTGCCAGAGAAATTCTGACGTTCCATTTCAAAATGTCTTTGAATTGTCAGTTTAACCATCTGCTCCTGGTATGAAGAAGAGTAAATATCGGTGTTGAATTCTTCACCCTGAAACTTCGTCTGCCCGTTGGTAAGCTCAATAAAGTTCTTTCCAATGGCTGAGATAGTAATCCCTTCGAATGCCGGGTCGATGATAGATAAAGTGTCACCACTTGAAAGCATGAATGTTTTTGTATCCTGACCACGTTTTTTGAAATGAAAAGTAGCAGAGGTCTTGGATACAACTGTGACTAATTTTACCTTTTCTTCTTTTTGTGACAGTGGCTCGAAATGTTCCTTTGCCACACCCTTTATTAGATTCTGATTAAAAGAGTCACAGGCATTCAATTCGTATATCAGATTGTTCAAGTCTTTGTAGGTGACCTTATTGCGACCACGCCCCAATGAGACTTCCGGGAAAGTTGCGCCAAAGCGAATTATCATCTGAGGCTGCAACTCTTCCACAATAGCTTTATAAGCTTTCTGATCTCTTGAGAACCTATGCGGTTCATCAATAATAACAATCGGTTTTGTGGCCCTGAGGGCATTAAATGGTCTGTAAAATCCCTCTACAAGGTAATCGTAATCGGAGCGTGCGAGCATATTGCCGTTTGTCAGTAATTGCATATTGACAAGTAACACATAAATTTTATTTGCATTCTGACAAGAGCCTGTTACGAAATCACGAACCGGAGAAGGCATAGCAAGAAAACCCTTTTTCTTTTTTTTGGGACTTTCCAATACACCTAACTCAATATCACAGTTGTATCCACAAGCATCGGAAAAATGATGTTTTACATAACTGTCAGAAACAAACTGCTTTGTACCTGCCTTTATCGGCAAAGACGGAACAGCAATAATAAACTTGTTAAAGCCACTGCGTTTATGCAACTCATAAATTGTTTGTGTATATACATAAGTTTTTCCTGTTCCAGTCTCCATTTTTACATCAAGATTTAGGTATTCACCTTCATCCCGGCATCCACGGTAATCACTGCGGATTTTTTTCTGTATTTCCATAATATTATGGATAAGGCAGAGGTCTTTACGGTCAAAGGTAGGATTCTCATACGCAAGGCGCGGTTTTGTGATTCGCACGCCATCCAACGTAGAAACCAATGCGTCAACAGCTTTATGCTGATGTGACAGTTCTCTTTCAAGTATTAATTCCAATTCCGCACCTCCTTAATATCTGATATCCAGATTAATTTTAAGATTTTTCTCGGAATCACGGAGCATTTTGACATTCGTCTTCAAGTTCTCCATTTCCACATAATTAAAACTGTATCCGAAAAGAACTATATTCTGCGGATTGAAGTTGCCCTGTGAATTATATTTTTCAATGAGGGACTTAATTGCATCCTCAGTCAAATCAGGATTAATGAAATATAGATGGGTTTTACACCAATATGCTGTGTATCCTCCAAGTTCTAACATTTCCATATCATTGTTAAAGCCGTATCCATCATGAATTAGCCACGTGGTCAATACTGTGTTAGCTCCGAATTCGACATACACAGTTGTATCCGTTATAAATCCGCTGTTATCAAAGGACTCCATTTTGTCTAATGTTGACTGGCTTACTTCCTTCAATGTGTATTGCTTAAAACCAAGGTCAGCAGTAGTGTCTGGATATAATTCTAGATAGAGTTTCCTTGCGAGAGATATTCTTTTCATTCCTATATCACATATATTATGATATCCAGCTTTAAATGCAGAAGATTTTTCTTTACATAATTCTG
>JBKEBP010000200.1:0-3504 GCA_047973235.1 Suipraeoptans sp.
AATTCCTCATGGTCAACTCTATAGCATATTCAAAGAAGATATTTTACAAAAAGGAAGAGATAGGTATACTAAACCGGAATTATCAAATATAAGATTTTTACTGAATGTAATTACCACTAAAAGTGATCAAAATTGGAGATAAAAACTATTGTATAAACGAAAATAATGTGATTAATATTACATATCCAGTGATTCTATTTTGATTTAAAATTTATTCACTCCTCATGATAAAGAAAATAATACACGAAATTCAGCGATTTGAAAGCACTAACAGAAACAAATGTATCTGTAAAACAATTCTAGGCGCTGAGTTAGAATAATTAATAGGAGCCTACAAACCCAGTATTTATACGAGTTTGTAGGCTCTCTTTATGTTGAGTGACAATCAAATGACAATACTTTTTGAAAAAATGAGTGAGTAATTGCAATTTATAATCATGAACATTGGTTAATTATATTTCCAGATATTTAACAAACATTCAATTGTAAGATAGAATATGTATTGGTATTATTGAGATAGATATAATTGAAATATAGCAGATCTTAATCGGGGGTTTATCACTATGCAAATTGGAGAAGTCATTAGAGTAAACAGAAAAAGAAAAAAATTAATAGAAGAAGAAATGGCAAAAGGTCTTGGAGTATCGGCTCCTGCTGTGAATAAATGGGAAAATGGAAATTCACAACCAGATATCATGTGTGACCGGTTGTACTGTGAATTTTGAGTAAATACAGAGTATTTATGAACATGTGTAGAAAGTTTAGTTTATTTATATGAAAAGAAAGACAGCATACAGAAGTGTTGCTGTCTTTCTTTTCATAGTCATAAATCATGGCAAAGTTTCAATCTTCTATTGGTGCAAATATCTTATGGAGTTATTTTCTTCAATAGTTTAACAAAGAAAAACTAGATGTACTTTAGTCAATAATTTAGTGAAAATAAACACAATTAAAAAAAATTCTTAAAAATAGCATAGAAAAATATAAAGATAGCCTATTGTGATACATATTTTAATATTAGATAATTGAAATAAGTCAATACAAAAAGATTTAAATACATCTAGGAGGTTTTCTATGAAAAAAAAGAATACGGCTGTAAAAATGCCGTTGTCGAAAAGTAAAACCAGTTTGTTAAGCAATATAAAGAAATACTGGCCTTTTTATGTTATGGTACTGCCAGGAGTTATTTTCTTTATCGCGTTTCGGTATATCCCCATGTTAGGAAGTGTTATCGCCTTTCAGGACTATTCCGTTTTTAAAGGGATTATGGGAAGTGACTGGGTAGGATTAAAACATTTTAAAGCCCTCTTTACGTATCCTGATTTTAAAAGGATATTTACCAATACTCTAATCTTGGGATTGTTAAAGACAGTTCTGATATTTCCTATACCGATTATATTATCATTGATGTTAAATGAGGTAAAGAATGTAAGATTAAAAAAAGTGATTCAAACTTCAGTTTATATCCCTTATTTTTTGTCCTGGGTTATTGTAGGCGGCTTAATTTTTGATATGTTTGGAATTGGTGGTCTTTTTAACAATATCCGGAATTTTTTTGGACTTGATACAATTCTGGTTATGCAAAAAGAATCCTGGTTTCGGCCCATTTATGTGATTTCTTCTATTTGGAAAGATGCAGGTTGGGGAACAGTCGTATATTTAGCGGCAATCAGTGGGATTGATCCGTCACTTTATGAGTCAGCCGCTATGGATGGTGCATCACGGTTTCACAGAATCAGATATGTTACATTTCCACTTCTTGTCCCTACAGTGCTGACTCTATTTCTTTTAAGCATAGGAAGCTTTTTGGAACTTGGCTTTGATCAGGTGTTTAATTTGATGACTCCCATGACCTATAATGTAGGAGATATTTTTGATACATATGTTTACCGTGTGGGTATTCAGAAAGCACAATATAGCTTCACTACTGCGGTGGGACTGTTCCAGTCAGTGATCGGTTTGTTACTTGTAGTGACATTTAATAAGCTTGCTAATAAATTTTCAGATAACGGAGGACTATGGTAATGAAAGAATCCATAAAGGACAAATTGTTTCAGAATGTAATTACTTTTGTTTTATGTATACTTGGGTTTATTGCCTTGATTCCATTAATCAGTGTTGTTGCCATGTCTTTTAGTTCCAAGGCGGCGGCGGATATGAATATTGTTAATTTGTTGCCGGTAGGATTTACCTTTGCATCCTGGAAATATATTATTACGGATGGCGGGCTGTGGAGATCGTTCTTCATCACACTTACCGCTACACTTACCGGTACTGCGCTGGCTCTTGTTATAACGTCTCTGATGGCATATCCCTTATCCAAATCAAACTTTAAGCTAGGCCGCGTGCTTATGTTATTTGTGATTATCACTATGGTATTCAAAGCACCAATCGTGCCTTATTTTTTAACGGTAAAGGGAATGGGATTGTTTAATAATCCTTTGGTATTAGTTCTGCCTCAGATTTTAACGGCCTATAATCTGGCGATTATGAGGACATTTTTCAAACAGTTTCCGGCAGAGGTGGAAGAAGCGGCTAAGATTGATGGTTGTGGGTATTTTCGGATATTATACAAAATCATACTTCCTTCTTCTAAAGCAGTACTAACTACAGTAGGATTATTTTATGCTGTGACAATTTGGAACCAGTTTCAGCATCCAATAATGTTTATACAAGATACTGATTTGTTTCCTCTTCAGTTAAAGATTCGGCAGTTGATAAGCGGCGGCAGTGAAATTCTTAATATAACAATGATGTCGCACGCTAATTATACAGAAAGCACATTAAGTGCAGCAGCGGTTGTATTTGCCATTGCGCCGATTATAGCAATTTACCCATGGCTCCAAAAGTACTTTGCACAAGGAGCTATGTTGGGATCCGTAAAGGGATAATTAATCTGTTAATAGATATAATATAAAATTAATACAAAAGGGATGGATTTTTTATTGCGGGAATGATTGCCGGAAAAATAATGTGAAGGTTTGAAAGGATAATTCGTGTCCTGATTTACTTACAGGGACCAAGTATGTTAAAATAAAGTAAATTTGACGGGCAGCAGGGACTTTCCTTGCTGCTTAGATTTGTCATAGCTAAAGGAAGTGCTCACTATAAAAAAATTCAAAAATATAAAAATCAGGAAAAAATTGATAATCAGCTATCTGCTGGCATGTGTTGTACCTCTGGTGCTTACATGTTTAATTATTTATAGAGTTTCTGCAAAGAATCTGCAGGATACTTCTCTTGAGTTTGCTTCCGTTTTCAGCTCACAGATAGTGATGAATATAGATGATTTTATTGAGGAGTATGACAGAGTTACAAAAACAGTTTTAGTAGATAATGATATTATTTATGAATTGGATAATGACAGCAGCCCTACTGTATTGGAACGAATCAATCAACAGTTGGACTTGCGCAGGATTATGATGCGGCTTATCACATTAAAACCGGAAATTAAAAATATTTGTTTTTTAACAGCTGAAGATCAATTTTATCAATTTAACACAG
>JBKEBP010000214.1:0-1872 GCA_047973235.1 Suipraeoptans sp.
GTAGAATACTTTTCTACCAATGCGATAAGACTTAAGAATATCTTGATTAGTCCACTCATGAAGAGTGGGCAGACTGATGCCAAATAAGGCAGCTGTTTCTTTCCTACTTAGTAGGGTATTAGAAGATTTGTCTTCTTGACACTTATCGAGGGATGTTTTTTTACCCTCAAATTCTACATATTTACACAAAACCTCCTCTACTTCTTTGCGTATTAGGGATTTCAAGTCCTCGACTGAAATTCCCTGCAAATAGAGGTTTTGCATAGTTCACAAACTTCTAATATTAATCAGATGAAACATATTCATTAAATTAATATTATTTTGTTTATAATTCTGTTTACTATGATTGACCTAATTTCCTCCTTTCTTATCAATCTTTTAATTAATACTCTTATTAATTAGAATGTAAATTTACGGCTTTTTGCCAATCTTTCCTCATTTTTCGTAATAATCTTTCGAGAAATTATTTAACTACTCGAAGATGTTCCCCTTTGTCTATCCAGTGCAAACGTAATAGTTCGGCGTGCTGCTCGTTTGTTACTTTGATGTACTTCATAAATGCTGATTCTGTTTTATGCCCTGTCATAGCCATAATTGACAAAGTCGGGAAACCACTTAAGTATAAGTTTGTAGCAAAGGAACGGCGGGCGGTGTGGCTACTAACAAGTTGCCATTTTTCATAATTCTGTTTCCTCCTAATGCCCCCTTTTGTAATCCCCTTTTGCTCGATACTATTTATTCCTGCTACCTTACAAACCTCTTTTAAATACTCATTGAATTTTTGATTACTAATAACTTTAGGTAATTCCCCTCCATATTTATTCCATATTTCTACGACTATGGGATGTATAGAGATTGAGACGGAATTACCTGTTTTCTGTTGCTCAATATGCAATGTGTCATTTTTTATATTATCGGCTGTAATACTTGTGAAATCGGAAAATCGCAAACCAGTAAAAGCCCCGATAAGAAATAAATCTCTTACACGAATATGTTTTTCAGATGTAAATTTGTATGTATATATTTTTTCCAATTCGGAGGGAGTAAGATATATATTCTCGGTCTCTTCAAGGACTGCTTTAAATCGGTGACTTTTATACTGTTGATTCTTATTTACACCTCTTTCAGTCGCTTCATTCAGCCATGTTTTCAAAGTCTGTATTTTATGCCCTATTGTGTTGGTTGCCATATTAAAACTTTGCAGGAAAGTAGTGAAATCAGCATAAAAATCCAGATTTATATCGTCAAAATCAAAATGAACACCTTTATTTTTTGCTTTCTCAAAATCCGTTAAGAGTTTGTAAGTATTTTCGTGTTCTCTTTGAGTTTTGTAAGCAATTATTTTTCCTGTACTCGGATTGATTTTAGTTTTATTTCGCTCTAAGTATGCTTTAACAAATCCATGCAGCGTATTTTCTTCACTATCTTGTGTCTTGTTGGTATAGTTTTGTAAGAATCTATAAAGAGAGTCTTTTGTTACGGCTTTGCCCTTTGTTTTTAACTCGACAATATGCAAATTGGTATCTCTATACAATTCATTCAGATAATTATTTATTAAATCTTTATCCAAAGCCTCAACAAGATTCCTAACTCTCATCTTTTCTTTATTCCAGTATGCGGGTAGAATTTTTAAGCCAGTAGAATAAGCCAGTTTTTCATTTTGCCCAAAGCGATAAACTAAATAAATAATTTGAGGAGTTTTTGCGCTTGGTTTACGGAGTTTGAAAGTTACATCTGCCATATCAGAATATATTAAAATGTGATATAGCAAATATAATAAAAAATATGATTGGTTTCCGTTTTGGTTTCCGTTATTTCCTTATTAATCTTAATTTATTCTTACTTTTCTTTATCTTATCAATTTTATGAAAT
>JBKEBP010000257.1:0-10933 GCA_047973235.1 Suipraeoptans sp.
AACTATTATTACTATGCCAAGAACAATTGCGAATGCAATTTTTATAGCTTCAAGACCATTTCTAGCCGCCTCTCCTAATTGATCTGAGACAAGATTATATGCTGTATTATATACTTTGGCACCCGGTATTAATGGAAATATACCCGATACCAGGAAAACAGTTATAGGGCATCTCTTCTTAACAGTCATTATCCTAGATATCAGTACTACTACCACTGCTCCAAAGAAAGTTGCTACAACAGCAGTTGTATATCTACTAAACATCAAGTATACTACCCAACCACTAAGTCCAGTTATTCCACAACTTATAAAAAATCGTCTAGGTACACAGAAAAGTGCAGCGAATGCGATTGTTCCGATAAATGGACATATAATGTAGAAAAATAGTCCTTGTATAAAACTCATCATATCACTATACCTCCAAACACATTGCTGTACACGCTTAGAATAAATCCAACACCAATGGCTATATATACAAATACCAATAGCGCATCAATCATCCGAACCGTCCCCGATAGGAAATCGCTGTCTGCAATATCTCTTATAGCATTAATGAAGGCAATTCCGGGAATAAGTGGCATGATACCACCAATTATCATCCCTCCAATATGTGGTGATTGCTCGAACGGAATCTGTGCAGCTAAAAGTGCAAGTATAGTTATGAGTGCTCCACCGGCAATATTGATTATTATTTTGGATATACCATGGTTTTTTGCAAATAATACCCAACAGTAAAGTATAATACCTATCAATCCGGCAATAACACTTTCAAGCATTGTTGCACCAAGTGTATATCCAAAAAATCCCGCGCCGAGTCCTGATGCCAATACTAAATACCTATTTCTAGGGGGTTTCATCTCTTCGATTTTATCCAGCCTTTCAAAGGCTTTATCTAAGTCCACCTCACCTGAAGATATTGATCTTGATAAATCATTTACTTCTGTGACAACTCCCAGATTCGCCGAAGACAGTGGCACATGTCTAACTCTTGTATATGCATCGTTTTCACCATTTCTAACGCTGATAAATATACCATGGCTTATTATAAAGGTGTCAATTTTATCTACATAAAACCTATTACATATTCGCGACATAGTTTCCTCAACACGAAAAATTTCTCCACCATTTTTAAGTAATAACTCTCCTGCTTTTAGAGCTAAGTCAACAACTCTTTTTACATTTACTTCTGATTCCAGTATTTTCTTTAAAAATACCATCTTTGATAACTTCTTTTCTCCAATATGACTTTGTTGATCATAATACTTATTGAAGAATGAAGGACTAATATGTGAGTTCTCGAACCCTTTGTCTTTATAAAAATCCAATAAGTCTTTATCACTGTATACTCCGGTATACATAACATCACAGCTACTGGAATAAACTTCCGAAACATAGTCCATTAAATATCCACCATAACCTTTGTTTCTATCCAGTTCTATAGTAGATAAGTTCTTAAGCTCACACTTTCTATTATTTAACATTACCACAACACAAACAGCCCTTAAAACTTCGTCGTCATAAAGGGCATATAGCTCACCATGTTCTAAATACTTTTCTATTTTCTCTTCTTCCTGACCGGCAAGAAGCAATACATCCATAAAATCTGTTTTATTGTCTTGTACAACCTCAACACGCATATCATATGTCTCCTAAATAAAAATTGGCAGTGAGAATATTATAGCACTCTTATAATAAAAGATAAACCTTTTTAGGATTAAGAAAAGAGGAAACAATTTTCACTAATCTGAAAACTATCTCCTCTTGATTTTGACCCTGAAATTAATAAAGCATTATTTAATATATCCGGCTTTTCTAAGTTCTTCCAAAGCCTTATCTACTTTATCATCATTAACAAGAATTATCGGTCCGGTACAACCCATTCCACTTTCAGCATATACTCCTACTTTCCATAGTGCATGTACACCGTCTTCAAGATCCATTATCTCAATTCCGGCAATTTGAGAAGTTACTACTTCCCTCGGTGGTGCCTTTACTTCCTCTTCCGGAGCAGATTTAGCTTCTGTATCAGCCTTTCTAGCATCTAATATATCCATAAGGCCTGCTTTATTAGCTGCTTCAAACTCCTCATGTGCAATCTTAAAGACCTTTCCTCTAACAAGTTCAGCTGCGTACTTAATTGCTCCTGTTATTACTGGTGCTCCTGATGCTCTGGAAATAATCATAACCAGTTTTTCATAGCCTTCACCAATCCCCGGTCCATATCCATCTCCAATTGCCTCGAAACTTCCACCGGTATTAAATGAAGATAACATTTTAATAATGATATTACCGGATAACGAATCACATACCATTACATCCGCTGAACCGGTTAAAACGTCGTTACCTCTCATAACACATCCGCCATCTGCTCTTCCGCTTTCTGCAAACTCTATCGGATATCCATTTTCCTGTAACTGTTTTAGTGCAATCTCAGTTTGTCTTGCACCATCTACATTTAAAATACCAACTGTTGGATTCTTAACACCACTAGCTTTAGCAGCAATAATTCCATATATTGCATTTTTAATCATTCCGGTTATTCTGTCTGCACTTGCAGTTCCTGTAGTTGTAGCTACATACATCCTTTGTCCATGAGCAGGAGTTATACTTCTACCCACAGTTGAAACACCTATAGGAAATGGAAAATGCATGGTAACGGCTCCATCTACTTCACCATTATCAAGAAGTTCTTCCATTTTTTTATGACCTTCTTCATCATCAGCAACTTCAACTGTTGTAACACCTTCGGCATGAAGTGTTCCTATATAATACACATCTATTCCACTTTTGGCTGCTTCGACAGCTGCTTTCATAGCATTTTCTTCACCGTGTTCACTACCCATTCCGGTAAGTGCTATTTTGGGTCTTTCTCCAAAGCTTCCACTTTCAAGTCCAACTGCCATATCCATGAATGTATCTGCTATCATTTTCTTTATATTGTCTGACATATCACCACCCCTATTCTTCACTCTTTAGAAGTGACTGCGCAAAATCTTTAAGTGCTTCAGCTACCAGTTTCTTAACCTCATCTTTTGAAACTCCGGCTTCCTCAGTATTACCCTTATTAGCACTAATTACGAAAGATACACCATCAAACAAATTCGTCATTCTTCCTAGGAAAAGGCTTCCCTTACCAATAATCATAGCAGTTTTAATCTTTCCGGCTTTAATATCCTCACAACCATAACCTACATACGGAACGCCTGAAGGAATATGTCCTTGTGTTGGAGCCCATCCTATAAGTCCATGATTTTTAACAAAATCATTTAAATCCTTAGGTGTAATCTCTCCACGCTTTGCAGCAAGTGCACCTATCATTTTATAGTTTGCAAGAGGAACATCACCTGCTCCTGCCGGTACTGTAATATCCGGATTTTGCATTTCAGGTGAATACTTATCAATATCAAGAATCTTCATTCCATGTTGATCTAGTCCATGTACAACAAGACCAGTCATAACAGCCTGTGGAGATGAGCCTGTTCCTACAGTATGACGACCTATCATATCAAGATTAATCTCAGGATTTATACCATCATTTTCAGAAATCACAACTGCAAATCCGCCAAGGCAATCTTCTAATACAGGAAGTCCCTTCTTAATATGGTCTTTACCGTTCATACCAAGCTTAGCTGTACAACCACCACTAGTTACAATAACCGTCTTAAACGCTCCTGCTTTTACAAGAGATGCAGCTTCTATAAGTGCATGCGTAGGTGCTGCACAAAATCCTCTTAAATCCGATCCTGTACAATTAACAAGACCTGCAACTTCTGCTGCTGCTTTGGCAAAGTTACCTCCACCACGTTGATTCATGTCACCACATGCCTCTTCTGCACAGTCTATAACGTAATCAACATCTTCTTTAGCTATACCTGCATTTCTAACTGCATATAGAAGTGCAAGTACGCTTGAAGCCTTACTCATCAAATTTTCATGCATTACATGAGCTGATAAGTTAGTATCTATATCATGGGCACGCTTTACACACCCAACAAGTTTTCCATCATCATATAATCCTTCTGCTTCATCATCTTTAAGAAAGCCTTCAATTTCAGACAATTCAACGCCTTCATGTATTCTCTCAACAATGTCATCAGAAATAATCGGGTTCTTTGCAAATGCATCTCTATACTTAGATACAAACCCTTTTTCAAGGCGCACTACCTCGAACATATCACTTGCTTGAACTAATAATAGGAATTCTTCCTGTGGCATTATTTCTCCAAAGTGACCGTAGCGACTAGCACCTTCTTTTTTCTTGTCCCACCAAGGCAGCTCAACTTCTCTTAATTCATCCGGATGTACATTTCCGATATATGTCTGATTTGGCCAATAATTAACTGCATCCTCAAATGACCTAAGATGCTTTGGTACTTCTTTTAAATACTCAGAATCAGGATTTACTATTCTCTCCGTAGTCTGAGTTGTTCCATTATGCACAACCATATCCGGTGTATGCACTAATACGTAACTTGATCCTTTTATAACACTATTCATGGATTCGTCCGTCCTCTCTCAACATTTAATATATTATTTTTTAAGTGAAAATGGAACATAAAGTTCAAGGGCAACGGGGCAACACCCCGTCACCCCATAACTTTAATACTTCATGTATTGATCACGAATGGCTGACATTTCGCTTACGATGTCATCGATATCAAGTACCATTTCCATCATACTAATTTGTTCATCATAAACTGCTTCATCAAACTCTGCCTTTATTTCCGGCTCGCAGCAGTGGTATACTCG
Source organism: Suipraeoptans sp. (assembly GCA_047973235.1). Lineage (GTDB taxonomy): Bacteria > Bacillota > Clostridia > Lachnospirales > Lachnospiraceae > Aequitasia. Next base: position 4,750 of record JBKEBP010000257.1, read on the forward strand.
AAGTCCAAGCTGGACTCCTGTCAATGGACCTGCAAAAGTAGGATCTCCTGCTGTAACTGTTTCAGCTGCTAATCCAGCAGCCTCTCCTTCAGCAGCACCGAGTAATACAACCAGATTCTCTGGTCCGAATTCATCGGCAAACTCCTTAACTCTCTTTTGATTTTCCAAATCCATTGCGCCTGCGCTAGTTCAGACAAAGCACTCCGTAGACGAAAATACCACATCCGCACCTGATGTCTTAACGCATTCTGCGATAGCAGGTCCCGGAATTCCGTCACGGTCTCCGATAATTATAACTTTTTTACCATCTAAAATAGCCATAATTAATCTCCTTTCTTATTCTTATTTTTTTTAATTTTACTTGTTCCTAAATGTATTTCTTTATCATTTCTTCGATACTCTCAGGAGTACAATCATCCTTTACAAGCTCTTCTACTTTCTCGCCGCCTTTGTATATAGCCATAACAGGAAGTCCTAAAACTTTCTGTGCAATTGCAAGTCTACGAGCTTTTGTTGTATTAAGTGTTGTGAACTTAAGCTTGTCTCCATAAGTATCAGCAAATTCATGTACTTTTGGCATAAGTGCTTGACAAGGAACACATCCGTCGCCATAAAAATCAACAAATACATATCCATCTGCCTGTAACACTTCTGCTTCAAAATTATTTTTATCGAGTTCTAACATTTTATCATCCCTCCTTATTACGTTTTCACTAATAGCAATTATAGATATCCTGATATTTTTCTTTCAATCTGTGTAGCTGCTATTGCGCCATCTGCTGCTGCTGTTACTACCTGTCTTAAACTCTTGATACGAACATCACCAGCTGCAAATACACCATCAATGTTAGTATGCATGTTTTCATCTGCCTTGATATAGCCTCTATCATCCATATCAACCTTGTCTTTCAAAAGTTCAGAATTAGGAATTGTTCCAATAAATCCAAATAGCCCAAACATTCCGTCTTCTTCATCTGCCTTAATTGTTGTTAATTCACCGGTTTTGACATTTTTTACTATCATTTCTGATAAAATCTCATCGCCTCCGATTTCTTCAACAACGGAATCCCAAATGAAATCAACCTTAGGATTAGCAAATGCTTTTTCCTGAATAGATTTTGCTGCTCGAAGTTCATCTCTTCTGTGAATAATAGTAACTTTTCTTGCAAACTTAGATAAATACATAGCCTCTTCTACTGCTGAATCTCCACCACCGACTACGTAAACTTCAAAATCTTCGAAGAAGTTTGCATCACATGTTGCACAATAAGAAACTCCTCTGCCAATATAATCCGTCTCGCCTTTACATCCTATAGGTCTGGCATGAGCACCTGTGGCAATTATAATGTTTTTAGCTTTATACTCGCCTTTAGATGTGGTTACTGTTTTGACTTCACCATTAAGCTCTACATCCTTAATCGTATCTGCAACACGTTCACATCCGAACTTCTCAGCTTGCTGGGTCATTCTTTCAATAAGTGAAGCGCCTGACTCACCCTCTACCCTTTGACCCGGGTAATTTTCGATTTCATCAGTAATTGCAATCTGTCCACCATCTTGACCTTTTTCTATAATTAAGGTACTAAGTCGGCTTCTTCCTGCATACAAACCTGCTGCAAGTCCCGCAGGTCCGGCTCCAAGAATGATTAGATCATAAATCTTATCCATCTCTTTGTCTCCTTTTTACAAGTCCCGAGGTTATGCATTTCACATAAACATGAAATGCATAAACCTCTGAACCCTAGTTATCAAATACTGTCTGACCATCTACGTCTACTGTAAGAGCATATAATGCTTTTTCTACTATATGACGACGTAGTTCTTTTTCCTCTTTTTTATCCAAGGCAGGGTTTCCAAGAGGATGCGGAATTGCTATAGCAGGTACTATTCTGTTAGCTCCTACTGTTAAAGAAATAGGTGTTACAGTACATATATGTACTACCGGTATTCCGGCTCTTTCTATTTCTTTTACCATCGTTGCACCGCAACGAGTACAAGTACCTCAAGTAGAGGTCAGAATAACTGCATCAACACCATCAGCTAATAGCTTCTTAGAAAAATCATCTGCAAACGCTTTAGATGATGCAACTGCTGTACCATTTCCTGTTGTTGTATAAAACAGGTGATGTAACTCACCAATTTTACCTTCTTTTTCCATGTCCCTAAGAACATCCACCGGTAATACTCTGTCAGCATCTTCATTTGCATAGACAGGGTCATAACCACCATGTGCCGTTTCATATGTATCTTCTGTTAAATCATCAACACCCGTTATATCATACTCTCCATAATGAGACGCTGATGAGCTTTCAATATGATCCGGGTTTCCTTTTGGAACTATACCACCTGATGTTACAAGTGCAATTTTAGCATGTGATAAATCTTTAATTGCAGGCATCGGATCTACTCTATCAAAGTCAGGCATCGGATACTCAGTTGTATACGGTTTTCCTGACAATTTATTAATTAACATCTTTACTGCTCTTTCAGAGCCCCTATCTTCTTCAAAAAAGTTTTTACGAACTCCATTTGGCATATATCCCTCTACAGATGATACACCTATTTCTTCTTTTTTACCAAGCTTTATTGCAAGAGGCGCAATTTTTGCAACTGCATCTCGCATACCCACTGCTGAATTCTTTGTTGAAACTATATATACTTTAGTTTTAAACATATCCGCACCGGGATTTTCAACATACATTCCGGTTACAGCCGGAATACCAAGTTCTTCTTGAACTGCATCTGCTATAGTACCACATGCAACTCCATAACGTCCTGCATTAAAAGCCGGACCTGCTACGAAAACATCAGGATTCTGAGACTTAACCATCTCAAGTATATCTGCCTTAGCTTTATCCAGATTTTCGTTAAAATATGAGTCCCCACATACAATCGTTGCTACTATTTCTGCATCATCTTTAAAGTTCATATTTAAAGCCATACCCGGTCCAACAACTTCACCTACACGGATCTCTGCCGGATAATCAGCCTTTTCCTCTCCACCGATTTGGGCGAAGAATTGATTAATATAATGTACCACACGTAATTTAGCCATTTATTTTTCTCCTTCCCTTATCTTGCACTCAGCTTATTAAAACCGGTTTCATTAGTTGCACCTGTAATTACTTGAAGCTCTACTTCAAGTGATCCGTCTGCGCGAAGTGTTTCTTCAGAAGCTCCAGCTATCTTAGTAATATAATCCATAGTTCCAATTACTTTATCAAGTTTTGGAAGTATAATTACCTGATTTGCGTTTCCTCCTGTAACAACAGCATCTGCTGCTGCATCTGCATCTGCAAGAGATTGAGACTTCCCATCTCGTCCTGCATATTCATCAGTTATAATAACTGTTTTAACACCCTTTGCTTCTATCTTTTTACAGTTCATAATAAGGTCTGTATCAGGATTACCAAATCCTTCCTGAGATACAATAACACCATCAAGGTCTAGCATCTCACACATCTTAGCAGTCCAGTCTGAAGATCTTTCTTTGTCAGCTAAGTACACATTTTCATTTGTAATAATCTGACATACGAAGTTTATTGTTTTACCATGTTCTTCAAACAAATCATGTATAACCGGATTGTTCAAATGATGATATGTCGTATTCTTATCACACGCTGAAACACAGTTACCTGATACAATAGCTCCATCCATAACTTCTGTCGGACATAAGATTGTTGAGAGTGACTGTTTGGCATCTACTCCGTATACATAAGTATCATGTAATAGCCCTTGGCTTTGAAGCATTTGTACATATGCAACTCTTGGAAGGTCAGGATATTTCTGTATACCTTCTTTAATAGTGCATGTTTCATATACTTTTGTTTCATCAGGTGTTAAGTCTCTTGCTAGTTCCCCAATCTTAGTAGCAACCTTAAATCCTGCCATACGTATAGCTTTTTCATGTTGATGTTGTTTAATGTCATCAATAACCTCACATACCATAACCAGGTTATTGAGTTTTGAAAACGGTGTGTACCGAGCACCCGTTCCGGTCATATCAATTATACCTTCCTGAAAACCTACTATCTTACCTGCTGTTACAACAGCCATACCTTTAAGTGCATGTGTCTTGCCGCTTCCTACCGTGTTAACTTTTGAAATCATTCCAGGAAAAATTCCTCCGTCACCTTCAACCTTAACTCTTGGTTCTATGACGTCCTTTACCGGCGTAATTCTTACACTTTCACCGGGTTTAGCAATGTCGAAATCTACTGATTTAATTTTTTCATCTTCCATAACAAGTTTTGCTAACTCTTCCTTATTAACGTAAAGCACGCCATCGGAAATTTTTGCCTGGTCAGCAAATTGAATGTCTTTAATGAAAATGTTCCCCATTTCTAATTTCACAGTAATTCCCTCCTTTTTAATTTATATTCATTAAGCATCTGCCGATGCTAATGCACTGGATAATAATGTGTAATCAATCAATTGCATATCAGCCAAAGAACTAGAATCTTTAGGCTCGGGTTTAAATAAAAATTTATCTGTAGCGGCTATAGCATTTTCTATAAGAATGACTGACTCTGTATCAGTCTTAAATGAATCCTTAGAAATCAATACTGATTTGTATGGTGTCTCATTTGGTTTAATACTTCCTGATAGTGGATGCGTGAGGAGCTTCTTACCTATATATACCTCATCTCGTATCTTAATTAGTACCCCTTTGAAATCTGTATCATGATACTTAACATCATATTTTCCATTTAGTTCTTTTAGCACCAAAGGATTATTCGTAATAACATTAAATTCCATGTTTAAGACCTCCTAAATCAATAAAATCTTCTAAAATAAAGAAAAAGACATCGCACTAAACGTGCTATGTCTTTTCTGTCTTTGTCTATTTCAAGAGACTCTCGTCTCTTAAATCCAGAATGTGGTCCTTTTTCCAATCCTTTTGCCTGAAAGTTTCACAGACGGTTTACACTACCTAATCTGCTTGCCTCTTCGGCGGCCATTACGACTCTCTCGTAGAAAACATCACTCCACCTATATAGATAATATCTATGAACATATTTCATTCATCTATAAAAGAATACAACAAAACATGAAACATTTCAAGTGAATAAATTAATTAATAATATTTTCTATATACATGTTTATAAACTACAATCTTTATTGTGCAATTTAAACAATTAAGGAGATGAATCACTTTCTGTCAAAACACATGTGATCATCTCCTTATAGTTAAGTAATGTTATATATTTATTTCAGCTTTTACTCCAATATATTTCGAATATTTTTTTAGAACTATTGCTACTTCATTATTGATATAGTTTTCAACTTGTTCTTTAGCTCTTCCGGTATATTTAGATGGGTCCATTGTTGATTTTAGTTCTTCTTCACTCATATTAAATCCTTCATCATTCGCAATTAAATCAAGCAGATTATTATCTAACCCTTTTTCCTTGACGTTCTTTCCTGCTTCCATTGATAATTCCCTAATCTTTTCGTGAAGCTCTTGTCTGTCACCACCTGCTTTTACAGCATCCATCATTATATTCTCAGTAGCCATAAAAGGCAGCTCAGACATAAGTCTTTTTTCTATAACCTTTGGATAAACAACTAATCCGTCTACTACGTTTAAACATAAATCCAAAATACCATCAATAGTCAAAAAGCCTTCCGGAATACTTAGGCGCTTATTAGCAGAATCATCAAGTGTACGCTCGAACCATTGCTCTGAAGCTGTTATCGCCGGATTTAATGCATCAACCATAACATATCTGCTTAATGATGCGATTCGCTCACTACGCATTGGATTCCTCTTGTATGCCATTGCTGATGAACCTATTTGTGTTTTCTCAAATGGTTCTTCAACCTCCTTCAAATGCTGTAATAATCGTATATCATTCGACATCTTATGAGCCGAAGTAGCAATTCCGGATAAAATGTTTAGAACCCTCATGTCTACTTTCCTTGAGTATGTTTGTCCTGACACCGGATAGCATGCCGTAAATCCCATTTTTTTAGCAATCATTGGGTCAATTTTATCTATCGTCTTATGATCCCCGTTAAATAGCTCTAAAAAGCTCGCCTGAGTTCCTGTAGTTCCCTTTGATCCCAGCAGTTTTAAACTATCCTTTACAAATTCCAGATCTTCTAAGTCAATCATAAACTCTTGTAACCAAAGTGTTGCACGCTTTCCAACGGTGGTTGGCTGTGCTGGCTGAAAATGAGT
>JBKEBP010000015.1:0-2224 GCA_047973235.1 Suipraeoptans sp.
TTCACTGCCTGGGAAAAGATGGGTATCGTTTCTATACAGAGACAAAAGTTGTTACAACTCGTTGGTTCGACGAAGAAGAAGCTAAAAAAGAAGTTACATCTACATGGGATGGAACCATCTAATACGTAGCAATATGATTAAAGTCGCAGCAATTCAGAAAACTAGTGACAGCACCATGTGCTGTTGCTTTTTTCTGTGCTTTTAGAAATATGACTTACTAGAAAAAACTATCGTGAAGTAACTTGTAAAGTTATATAGATGATATAAATAGCTAACGATATCTATAGATAAAAACGATTGGAAGAAAGTATTTAATAGTGATAGTCTTACTTATGTTATTATTAGCAAATGCGAGGAGGCAAGTCATGAGAAAGAGAATTTTAAGCCTATTACTAGGAATGGTTATGGTGACATCTTTAGCAGTAGCATGTGGCTCTAATAAAGACACATCTACTAATGAAAGTGAAGAACAAAGCACGGAAGAGAGTGCAGAAGAGAGCACAGAAGATTCAGATGTTCAAGCGGATGCAGTAGAACAAAAAACAGTGTTTGTAACACCTGAATGGGTGAAAAGCGTAATTGACGGTAATCAAGAGGAGTCAGATGATTATATTATACTTGAAGCATCTTGGGGAACATATGAAGAAAGTCCTGACTATGTAGATGGACACATACCGGGTGCAATTCATGTGGATATTGCTAGTATAGAAGATGAGCCATATTGGAATATTAAAGAACCGGAAGACGTTGAACAGGCAATGCTTGACTTGGGAATCACGAAGGACAAGACGGTTATACTATATGGATCTGATGTTTCAGGAACATGTAGAGTGGCATACGCATATCTCTGGGCAGGGGTAGAAAATGTTAAAGTATTAGATGGTAGTCTTACAGCTTGGAATGCGGCAGGATATGATTTGGACCAGACGATAGAAGAAGCAACAGTAGCAGATAGTTTTGGTACGACAGTCCCGGCACATCCTGAGTATTGGATATCAATAGAAGATGTAAAAGATAAGCTTGAAAATGATTCTAACTTTAAATTAGTTAGTATTAGAAGTAAAGAAGAATTTGAAGGAGTTACAAGTGGTTATAGCTATATAGATAGAGCGGGTGAGCCGGAAGGAGCAGTTTGGGGACATGCTGGAAGTGATCCATATCATATGGAAGATTATCTTCATGATGATGGTACATATATAACATCTGATGAAATGTTCGAAATGTGGTCAGATAGCGATTTCACTACAGATAATGAACTTGCATTTTACTGTGGTACAGGTTGGAGAGCAACGATTCCTTGGTTACTTTGCTACGAAGCAGGAATTGAAAATATGAAGTTATATGATGGTGGATGGTATCAATGGCAAATGAACGATGACTATCCTGTTCAAGTTGGAGATCCTGCAAGTGGAGACGTTGAATATACTACTGTAGGAGAACTTCCAACAGACAAAGCTGCAAAATAACATTTTCAAATGAATTGGGCGCTGTGCTTTTTGCATAGCGCTTTTTAAGGAGTGTGCGTGAAAAAGATTATATATACAATTATGAGCATAATAGAAGTATGTCTTTTAGTAGGAGCATATATTGTACACTATTATACAGTGAGAAGAATGGGAATGCTAAGACATGTTATCTATATTAATCAAAAAATCGAAAGTAGCTATCCTGTGTCTGTAATTAGAATAATAGTTGTAGTGTTTTTCGTAATAACAACAGCTCTCATATTGCTATTATTCATAAAAAATAGAAAGAAGTATCCCAAAGTATTACTATGGATAAATACTCAAATGCTTATTACAACAATTATTACTCTTGTTTTCGTTTTGAGTTTTTCGACAGAAGTATTACGTGCCTATTATCTTATAAGTGCGCTAATAATTATTACCGGATTTTTACAAATTATAATCACCGCCATAGCGTCAAAAGTGTATACAAAACATTAATGCATATGTGATTCTTACTGTAGTTATTATAAAAGATTTTTGAGTGAAGAAATAAATTTCAAAAAAAACTAAAAAAGATGTTGACTTTAACTCTTTGCCTATGCTATTATACTAAAGTTGTCTCTTGAAAGAGAGGTAGCAAAAACGAGTCGTAATACTAAGTGCTCATAACGAACCTTGATAATTAAATAATGAACAACAACCTTGAAATTTCAAATAGTGTTGTAGCGAAGGAGTCTATGAATGTAGATGATAATCGCAACAAGCTATTATTAGAG
>JBKEBP010000097.1:0-4848 GCA_047973235.1 Suipraeoptans sp.
TTATATAGGTGTGCTTGAATTGACGCTTACGATGGTCAAAGGGTAGGCATTCGGTTGCATAGAGTTGTCATTTGAAGCATTATCTAAAATGATAGGATTGATGGATCAATAGGTAAAATACATTGAGAAATCAGGTGAAATCAATGCATAGGGCTGTAGCGTATCGGTAGGCATATGGAGAGGTGGCGGACGATGTGTAAGCATGCCTCTGTTTCTGTGAAAATGACAATATGGAATATTTGTTCCCTGGATGGAGAAATAAGCCTCCCTGGGACTATAATGAAGGGAAAGAGGTATTTATTTTGAAGAGTGTAGAAGAACCGAAAGCTGAGAAAATGATGGCGGTGAAAATGAAACAAATCCTTGCTGGAGAATATAACATCCACAACGAGGCAGAGTTTGAGAAAGCAATAAAAGAAAGTCCAGGGATTAACATTGGCATCTTCACAAAACCATTTCATAAAAAAGGAGAAGCATAAAAACTTCTCCTTTTGCCATGCTACTACATACCGAACAGATCAGCGTGGGAACCGGTACGGATCAGGTATAGTTCATCGGCTGATACACGATAAATCAGCAGCCAATCTGGCTGTATATGACATTCACGACACCCGGAATAGTTTCCGCTTAGGTTATGATCTTTATTCTTTGGCGGAAGCGGTGAGGGGATACGGAGTGTGTTAACTGCATCCTGCAGCAGAGTGAGATTTAACCCACGTTTTTGACACAGTTTGTAATCTTTTTTAAATTTGGTTGAGGTATTGAGTTTGAGCATGACTTATTCCTCCTCAAGCATGGCGAAAAAATCAGCAGTAGAACCCTCGAAATGCTCACCAGTTCCATTCTTAATCATGGTCTCCACTTCATCAATAGCGGCTCTGGTTTCCTCATTTGGTGTAAATTCAGGATAGATATTTACTCCAGATATCTCCCCGATGTTCTCAAGAATGTTGATTAGGAATATAAGTTTATCTTCTGGGAGCTTGTCAATCATACTCTTTGCAATTTCCTGATAGCTCATAGTAACACTTCCTTTCTAGGCTTTTAGATTATTCTCCTGTTTCTGTGTTGGTATCCGGGATAAATTCCATGATATCACCGGGTTGACAGTTTAGCAGACCACATAATTTGTTTATGGTTCTCGTGTCAATGCTTCCCTCTCCACTTTTCAGTTTATAGTAAGTTTCGGTTCCGATAATCTTATTTATGCGGAGATAGTAAGTCGTTATTCCCTTATCGTCAAGCATTTTTGTGAGTTTTCTAAAAGTTATGGCCAAACAAACACCTACTTTCTTTAATGGTATATAGTACACACATTTTTCAAGTTTAATATATCATAAAATATGTACTAAATCAAGTGTATAAAATAAACAAAAATATGTACTAAAGTTAGTGTATATTGACAATTGAATATGTACTAAGTCTGGTGTATAATATATTCATAAGGTAGATAAAGAAACATCCGATAAGCCCGAAAAGCTTAGAAGTCAAATACCATATACCTGTGAAGCCAGGAGCTGATAGCCAGGAAGATGATTTGACCGGATGCATCAAAGCCGATAGCCCCGAAAAGGTTATGAAATTCCGATCAATATACTGATGAGTGAGCAGTGAGCGATACCAATAGTTCAGAAGAGTACCGGAACGGCGAGAATAAGAAGGAGGTCATACGATGGGCGAAAAAGCATTAGAGAATAGGGTTAGAAAGCTGTTGGAAATTGAAGACCAGAAGAAAGCACTGGAGGAGCAGGCAGATGCACTCCGTGAAGAAATCAAGAAAGACCTGGAGAGAAAGGGCATTGACGAAATTAAGACACCAAATTTTATTATCCGATGGAAAGAAGTAATCAGCAACCGTCTTGACGGCAAAGCACTGAAAGAAGCTCTTCCGGATGTATATGCCCTTTATGTGAAAGCCGGCACATCCAGAAGATTTACAATCGGATAAAAAGGAGCCCTTACCAAGACCGAGAATCCTGGTAAGAGCTAAGTATCACACAACCCAGTCAAAAGGTGGTGACAAATAGAGGGTACCACCTTTTCACAAAGAAATCAAGAAAATGCGAAGATGGAGGAGCCATACTATGAACAAATCTGAAAAAATCATTGAGTTTACTCAGAAAAAGAAAGAGAGAGAAGAGAGAGACAAAGAGCGAGACAAAGAATTTGCAATCCAGGTTTACAGCGAACTTATCGCAGGAGTCGTTGATCCTAAAACCGTCTATGATATCCTTACAGAACAGGGAAAATATATCGTGTCGCAGAGAATGAGCAAATACATCGTAGAGAATGAGCAATTATACCAAGGCGTAAAATAGTGGAACAGAGTGAACAGAAATTCGAAAGCTGAGGAGCCGTATAAAAGCGGCTCCCCATTCAGATTGAAAGCCAGGAGGTACCAGTATCAGAATTTGTAGAAAAGGAGCATAAAAATATTTACAGATCATCAAATGCAGAAAGTCCATTTTGCCTTCGCTTTTTATCAATAAAATCGCAAATGACTTTATATACTTGCATTTTGTCTCCTGTCCTAATCATTTTAGGACTAATCAGAGTTGGTTGTTTTCCCTTGGGTGCAAAAGGATCAGGTATTTCAACAAAAGTGGAAATGCGTCCATAATCTGCTGTTGTGAAATTGGAAATATGGCTTAGTACCGTCATATCCTCTAATAGGTCTGAAACTATTTCTACACATGGGTCGCTATTCCTGAGCGCAGTCACTAGGTTATCAACTGCTTTTTTTGATAGCCCCGTAGAATCTGATATTGATTGAGAGGTAATACGCTTTGTATCGCATTCACATAGTAAGTATGCAGTATCACAATTGAATATTTCACATAGTGCCTTCAACTGCTCTAATTTCTTTATAGGTTTTCCATTCTCCCAACCTGATACGGTTTGACGTTTGATGGGAGAACCTATAATAACTTCAATTCTTTGTGAAAGCTCCTCTTGTGAAAGTGTTAGTTCTTCCCTGTTATTTCGAATCCGTTCGCCTGTAATGTGCCATGAATAAGACATAAATAACCTCCAAATATTAAAATAATTATATTTTATGTATGCTTACAAGGACATATTAGCATGATATTATTATAATGTCAATTGGATAAATAAAACTAGACTGCAACACACAACGGAAAGGAGTTAATTGAGATGAGAGAAACCAAAAGGAATTATGATGTAAAACCATCAGAGAAAGCAATGATAGATACAGCAGAATTACAAATTATGCTTTGCTCAGGACGTGCAACTGCTGTAGATGTAGGGACAAAAGCAAACTCAAAAATTATCGTAGGCAGAAGAATCTTTTGGAATGTTAGTAGGGTAAAAAAATATCTTGATGCAATAAGCGAGTAACCAGATGAAAGAAAATCAAAAGATTATAAAATTGTTAGGGGGTGGATCTTTGAGTAATGGGTGGATAAGCTTACATAGAGAATTACTTGATAAGAGTATTTGGCAGGAATCAACTCCGGAGCAAAAAAGTATTCTCATAACATTGATGTTGATGGCTAGTCACAAAGAAAAAAAGTGGGAATGGCAAGGGGCTCCTATCTTGATTCAGCCAGGTCAAATGATTACCAGTTTAGATTGTATAGCAGAAAAATCAGGAAAGGGAATAAGTATTAAAAATGTTAGAACAGCCCTCACAAGATTTGAAAAATTGGGTTTTCTGGCAAAGCAACCGGCAAAGACCGGAAGCCTTATAACTATAGTAAATTGGGGCATTTATCAAGGTGGTACCTTCAAAAGCGGCATAGAGACAGGCAGTAAACAGAACAACGAAAGGCAGACAGCAGGCACTAAGGTGGCAACTATCAATAATGATAATAATACTAATAACTTTAATAATTATAAAGATTGTATGCTTATCAGTGATAAGATAATAGGCCATGAAATAAAAGACATTTCAAAAAAAATGGGTATATCAGTGAATGAGATGACAGGAACATTAATCCGTTTATGGATGTATGGATATAACAATGCTGATTCTGATGGATATATCCCAAACATGGATTATGACGATCTGGAAGACATCATTAATTCTGGGATGTCACATGAACATACTGCAAGGATGCGTATTGAAGGATTTATTAACAATGGGTTTCTGATCCAAAAGTATAACGGATTTCTTTTGAATGGCAACCAAGAGTATTATATGTTTTTCAGAAAGGGGATTGATGACATAGAAAAAATTTATAATATTGTTTCTTCACAATAAAATAAGAGCCACAACATAGCGGCTCCTATTTCACAACATCGACGGCCATTAAAGCCCTCTTTAAAAGGATACCTGAATTGTAAAGCTTTTCAGGTAATAAGTCAATAGTTAATAATCTATTGGGGGTGATCTGTTGGATGGTGTGACAAATGAAGAGTTGGTGAGGCTAATACAAGAGGGGAAGGACGTGAAGCGAAACCAAGAGTTATTATGGGTTAGGAATTTAAAACTGATACATATTATCATTCATAAAATAACTGGTTATTACAAAGGTGAAGGTATATTTCAAGATATGGAACAACAAGCTTTTCTAGGTATACTAAAAGCAACAAAGCAGTATGACCCTAAGAAAGGGAAAAAGTTCTTTTCATATGCTCAATACTGGATACAACAAAGCATTTATCGGTATAACGGAAAAATCGGTTTTACAGTTCGTATTACTGAGAATATGAAGGCTCAGATTAAGCAGTTTATAGCCGCTAGGAGAGATTTTATTGAGCAGAACAATAGAAAACCCAGCAATGAAGAATTACAAAGTGTTTTGGGGCTTTCAGCTATAACCTTCGATGTCCTGTTAAATACGATATACCGTATTGAAGTTGTAAGCCTTGATAAAGATGTGAATC
>JBKEBP010000111.1:0-2080 GCA_047973235.1 Suipraeoptans sp.
GATAAGGAAATTAAATGTGAATATGATGATGAAGGTGATACAGTTTTGATGACTGGAACCAGATAAACATCAACATATAATGAAACAAGGCTATCCGTCTGGGTAGCCTTGTCTTGTTTTATGTTAGAAGCATATTATAGCTTGAAATATTCTTCATCGAAGTGTTCCCCAAATTCTTTAGTTTGGTACTCAAAATAGCCATCGCCATAGTCATCCAGTTTTATATCTGAGAATTCCACTTTATCATCAACAAGACTAAAATCAGGAGAGAGAAAAGGCTCACTTTCAGGTGTCTTGTGCATGTTTTTACTCTCGATAACTTTAAATTTGAAGCCTCCTAAATGTTTTCATTTAGAGTATTTCTTTGGATACCAACCCAACAAATAAATACCATCTCCATTTGACTGTTCTTTGATTATTTTTCTCTGATTATCAAAAACTTCTTTATGGGTAGGTACAGGCGGACTATAGCTTTCAGCTACTTTTTCTTTAAAATCATCCCATCCTAAATAGCCGATACTTCTGACCAAAAAGCCCCATGTTTTAGTAGAAATTTCACCATCATACTTGACATATTCCCATATTCGCATAAGTGTGTCAGCACTCGGAGTATATTCCTCTACTATCAGGTTTCCCTTTTCATCTGTACCAAGTTGTTGTTCGTTAATTTCTTTTAGTTTTCGATCAAGCCAAAAATGTAGCTTTTTAAAATCAGCTTTCGATTCTATAGTAAAGCCTGCTGACTCCTCAATTTCTTTTTTGAGCGTATATAATTCTTCCGGTCGATTTTTCATGATTCGTATGTTATTTATTTACTTCAAAAGTAGTAATTTTTCTAACAAAAGTGAAGGATGAAACTGTTTGCTTGAAAATAAAACAGTTTGCCCCTATAAAAAACTTCCCGCTCATTGCTTGCCCATGAATGCCTCGATTCCTTTGCGGTATAATTAAAATAGCAAACAATGAAAGCCGATTATCACAGTTTATTTGAATTCTTAGAGATGCTTCTGTCAAAAGCAGAAAGTATTGAGATTAAATTATCCACTAAAACTCACGAGCATAAATATAAGGAATATATGAATGTAAATGAGCTACTGGAATACTTAAAAGATAATGCGATTATCATATCCAAGTCAAGATTGTATCGGCTTACAGCTACATCTTGCGGCATTCCATATCGTAAAATCTATAACAAGCTTGTTTTTTCCAAGAAAGAGATAGACTTATGGATTGAAATGCAGTTTACCCCTCAAAGAAGCAGGAATAATACACATAAAACAAAAGTATCTCCGAAACAGAACAACAAAAATAATATTAATATAAACATCAATAATTATGGCACAGAGAAAAAGAACAGCTGAAAATCCACCAATCACATTTCTCAAAGAATTAATAAGAAACAGCGAATCTAAGGAATGGGATGAAGCCAAGAAGGAATGGGATATAAAAGATTATTACTACATCTCAAAAGGGTATAAAGCATGTCCGTGCAGTTCCAAAGCGATTAACAATATAACGATAATAACGAATAAGCAGAATTCAAATCAACTGGAGATATGTAACCCATGTGCAGAACGTTATTTGGAGATTTCAGAAAGTACCAAGATAGCTTCTTCTTTAAACCGGGTAAAAAATAACATGAAATTGGGTATGAATGAAGAGGCGATTAATTACCTGCTGCTCAATATGGTTATACCAATGGGCGAATTTGAATGCTATAATGCCGCAAAAGGCAATCGTAATGATGAACGGATTATTAAATGCAGGGAAATAACCAACAGCAAACTAATCTATTTTACCGATTATAGAAATAAACCGGCTTTCGACAAAATAGATTCTATTCTCATGTGGGCAAACAATCATCCTGAATTTGATATAAAACCGGTTATGATAATCCGTAATAATATAATAAATTCCGGTATTGTGAATATGGGAAAACTGGATAGTATTTTAGAAATCAATGGAATAAATGATAGTTTACATAATATTGAAGAAGCAGAAGTAGTAAGAAAATTACTTAAAAACCATATCTGTACTAAAAATATTGATTATAAATCACATAGTAAATATATTCCTCATG
>JBKEBP010000136.1:0-7237 GCA_047973235.1 Suipraeoptans sp.
ATATCTCGTATCCATATCAGTGACATGTGTAGTGTTGGTGGTATTGGTGTAGCAGTTAGTGTCATAACATCTATATTTTCTTTTAGTTGTTTTATTCTTTCTTTATGCTTTACGCCGAATCGCTGTTCTTCGTCTATAACAAGAAGTCCCAGATCTTTAAATTTCATATCCGCACTTAATACTCTATGCGTTCCTATTATAATATCTACCAGACCTCTTTTAGTATCATTAACCGTATTTGCTTGTTCCGCTTTCGTCCTAAATCGGCTCATTAAATCTATTCTTACCGGGTAGTCCTTCATTCGCTGAACAAATGTATTGTAATGCTGTTGGGCGAGAATTGTAGTTGGTACTAAGTATACTACCTGCTTACCATCCTGAACTGCCTTAAACGCTGCTCTTATCGCAATTTCCGTCTTACCGTACCCGACATCACCACATATCAATCTATCCATTATGCGGTCACTTTCCATATCACGCTTGACATCTTCTATTGCATTTATTTGATCCTGCGTCTCTTCAAATGGAAATAACTCTTCAAACTCAGTTTGCCATAATGTATCCTTGCTAAATGAATAACCTTTAGCTTCTTGACGTTTTGCGTATAGCTCTACCAGTTCGGATGCAATTTCTTGTACCGCACCCTTAACCCTCTTCTTGGTATTTGACCATTCTTTTGAACCTAATCTATTTAACTTGGGTTTCTTTGCATCTGCATTTGCATATTTCTGAATTAAATCAAGTTGAGTTGCCGGAATATAGAGATTACCGTCTTTTGCATAAGCAATCTTCATATAATCCTTTGTAATTTTGTCAACTTGGATTTTTTCTATTCCTTTATATATCCCGAGACCATGGTTCTCATGTACTACATAATCACCGGGTTTAAGTTCTTGGAAGTTCTGTATCTTTCTGCCTTCATATACTTTTTTCTTTTTCTTCTTTTTTACTTTTCCGAATATATCGCTTTCTGAAATAACCACAAACTTTATTAGTGGGTATTCATATCCTACTGCCACATGACCATATCTGACCAGAATTTCCGAATTTTGGGGTATTGCATCTTCATCTTCACTGTAAAAACTTGAAAGATTATAATCTCGCAAGTCCTCTGCAAGCCGCTTGGCTCTTGTCCTTGAGCCCGATATCAACAATACTCGATACTTCTCGCGTTTCAATCTCTTCAAATCTCTTGTAAGTGCTTCAAAACTGCTGTTATAAGAGGTAATACTTTTTCCTGCGATATTATATGTGCCTTTAACTTTAAACCCCTTTTTCTTCGTATCCAAAGTATAAAATCCAACACTATAAAATCGGTTGATTTTCTTTATAATACTGTTGGTACTAATAAGTGTACTCTCACTATCTGTTGTCTCATACCCCTCCTCAACACGCCTTGCTTGTGCTTCCAGATATTCAGACTCTATCCCATGACCCTTCTCCGAAATACGAATGGGTTCATCCATAAATAGTATCGTATTATCCGGATCAAAGTATTCCAAAAATGAATTCTTTCTAGATACTTCCGGAAATTCTGTAGCAGGGTAGATTGTAACGTTTTCCTTCTTTCCTATAGACCGTTGTGTCTCAGATTCAAACTCTCGTATTGAATCTATTTCATCGCCCCAAAGTTCTATTCTAATCGGGTAATCCGAGGTAACGGGGTAAACATCTAATATTCCACCACGTATTGCAAACTGCGAAGGACTTTCTACCTGCTCTTCCCTAGAATACCCACATTTTATAAGACGCTGTGCACATTTTTCAAGGTCGAGCGTGTCTGTTTCATTAATTGTAAACACATTTTCTTTCATAAATGCTTTTGATACTAGTCTGTCCATAAAACCATCGATGCAAGTAATAACGGTAATATCGTCATCCTCTATTAATGCTTTAACTACTTTAATTCTTTCTTTTAATATATCTTTACTTCTAAGATCCGCCTGATAGAAAAGGAAGTCCTTGGCAGGATAATAGTATACGTTATCCTCTAGTATTTTAAGCTCATCATAAATTTCTTTTGCTTTTGTTTCACTCGAACAAACAATGATTTTACTATTAAAACCATCGCTAAGAGCATACATCATATGTGTTTTCTGAGATGATACCAAACCACTTATTTGTATCATTCCACAATCATTTTTTAAACCTTCTTTAATCTCTTCGAATGAGCTAAGCTCTTCCAAAGGCTTTGTGATTGCTGCAATCCTGCCCTTCACTATACATCCGCCTTTTTATTATATTGATTCATAGCTTTATCTATTTCGCCATTCACCATCAACTCAACTGCTTTGGATGCATTTTCGTATCCTTCATCCATCAAATCCTTTTCCTTCTTAGAAAAATGTCCCAAAACGTAATCTGCCAGGTCAAATCTGGCCGGTTTTTCACCAACACCAATCTTAATTCTGCTAAAAACAGTATCCCCACCCAAATGAGAGATAATACTTTTGATGCCATTATGTCCGCCGGCGCTTCCTTTTTTCCGTATTCTAACTTGTCCTACCGGCATACTTACATCATCATATATAACTATCAGCTCAGTTTCCGGATCTATTTTGAAGTAGTCAACCAATCCTCGAACACTTTCACCGCTAAGATTCATAAATGTCTGAGGTTTTGCTAATATTACTTTCTCTCCATTTATTATCCCCTTACCTATATATGCCCTATTCTTTCTTTGATCTATTGTAATGTTATTTTTATCTCCGATTATATCTAAAACATCAAATCCTACATTATGCCTAGTTCCACTATATTGCCTAGTTGGATTTCCCAGCCCTACTATTATATGCATTTATTTTTACCTTATAAGAAGCCACAACCTCCAAGGGAGCCATGGCTTCTTCCTATCCTTCAACTATTAAATATTGTCCGTCCGGCATCTTAAATACTTCTGATGCCTCCTCAAGTTCATCAAGTGACATATGGTCAACGTCAAGACCTTCTTCTTCAAAATATTCCCTTACCTCTTCCAGACTATCAACCACAACGGCCATGCAGTCTTCGAGAAAAGCCTCTGCCTCCTCAAGGGTTTCGGCAACCGGATCATCAAACAGTTGCTCCTGATTTCTTATGAAGGTTTTTAAAATTTCCTCAGTAAAGCTTTCGCTATATTCACTCACTGTTTCTCTCCTCTCGCATTCTCTCTTTTCCTAATCATAGTATGAATGCCTATTTTTTTCAAGAGTAAAGCAATTTTTTTTACTTATCCCATTTATCCGTCAAATTATCAATTTGGTCTTTAAACTTTGCAAGTTCCTTATTTGCCAGCCCTGCATTCTTATAAACAACATGTAAAAGTCTGTTTGCAGCAGCGAGCACACGTTCAAATATTGCATCATTTCTAAGCTTCTTAACACCTTTACCTTTAACCGGTTCTTTGACTCCTATGCTAAGTATTTCACCATTTAAAAGGTCAACACATCCTCCTGAGTATGGAGCAAATGCCTTTATATTTAGTTCTTCTTCTATCGTATGTGCAAACTCATCAGTTACTTGGTCCTCACCGTGGACAACAAAAACACATTCCGGTTTTTCGAATCCTGATATCCAACTGAGTAGTCCCGCCTTATCGGCATGACCACTAACTCCCTTTAGTTCTACAATACTAGCATTGACCTCTACGGTCTCTCCAAATAATTTAACCGTATCTACACCATCAATAAGTTTTCTTCCTAATGTCCCCTCTGCCTGGTAACCGACAAAACATACTGTACTCTCACTTCTCCAGAGATTATGCTTTAAATGATGTCTTATTCGTCCTGCTTCACACATCCCTGATGCAGAAATAATGACCTTCGGTGTATTATCAAAATTGATTTCTTTAGACTCTTCACTTGTAATAGTTGTTACCAATCCTTTGAATATCAATGGATTTATTCCTTTACTTATCAGTTCCATAGCTTCTTCATCGAAACATGAGCTATAGTTTTTTTGAAATACCTTGGTTGCAGATATAGCAAGTGGACTATCAACGTATACCTTGAAATCCGAGAATTCCGGTAATTCATTTCGTTCTTTAATTTCTCTGATAAAGTAAAGTATTTCCTGTGTTCTCCCAACTGCAAATGAAGGTATTACAACATTTCCCCCTTTTGAGAAAGTTTCCTTTAGGACTTCAGTAAAATCTCTAATATAATCCGGCTTTTCATCAGTATGGTACCTATTTCCATACGTCGATTCCGTTACAACGTAGTCAGCTTGTGCGATTGTCATTGGATCTTTTAAAATAGGCTGATCAATATTACCTATATCACCCGAAAATACAATTTTCTTACTAACATTTCCTTCCGTTACAAAAACTTCTATTGCTGCAGAGCCAAGCAAATGTCCTACATCGACAAATCTCACACTAATATCTTCTGTAATATCAATCTTACTGTTATAGTCAACCGGTCGTAATAGGTTAATTGCATTCTGTGCATCTTCCATGGTGTATATTGGTTCATATAAAGGAATTCCACTTCTTTCAGCTTTTCTGTTCTTCCACTGCGCTTCCGACTCTTGTATATGTGCACTATCGCGAAGCATAATATCACACAAATCCGCTGTTGCAAAGGTACTGATTATATCTCCCCCAAAACCTTCTTTTACTAATTTGGGTATCATGCCCGAGTGATCTATGTGCGCATGCGTTAATAGACATATATCTATCTCATATGGCTTAACCGGAAGCTCTTGGTTCTCATATATGTCCGCACCTTGTTCCATTCCACAATCGATCAGGATTTTTTTGTCTGCAACTTCCAAGAGATGACAACTTCCGGTTACCTCATGTGCGGCACCTATAAACGTAAGTTTCATATTCCTCTCCTCCCAACAGTAAAAGGTACCGGATAAACTTAAATCCAGTCTATTCGGTACCTTGTTAGTTTTTATTTATAATTATTTTTTGAAAAAATCCGGTATTTTAATATCTTGTTCCTTAACTTTACTCTTTGGAACTCTAGGAGTGTTGAGCGTAGGTGAAGTACCGCCTATGTGATTCTCATCCTCTTCGTTTTTCTCAACCGGCCTCTTTATCGGCGAAAATCCCAAATCCGACACACTATGTGCTTTTCTTTCACTTTGTCCTTGGACATGTTGTGGTGTTCTATTTGGGTTCTCTAAACGACTCTTAAGCTTTGATGCACTTCCATTCGCATTATGAAGCCCTGTTGCAATAACGGTAATAGTCGCTTCATCTGCTCTACTATCATCATACATCGCACCAAATATAATATTCGCCTGATCTCCTGCAAGATCCTGTACATACTCAGCCGCATCAGAAGCATCCATTAGAGTAATATCACCCGAAACATTAATAATAACATGACTCGCTCCTGCAATCGTTGTTTCAAGTAGCGGACTGGCAACAGCCTGTTTAACAGCTTCAAGAGCCTTATCGTCTCCACGTCCTTGTCCAATACCTATGTGAGCAATTCCCTTATCAGTCATGACAGTTTGTACATCTGCAAAGTCAAGATTAATAAGTGATGGAACATTAATAAGATCGGTTATACCTTGTATACCCTGCTGCAGTACTTCATCTGCCTTCTTAAGTGCTTCAGGCATAGTAGTGCGTCTATCTACAACTTCTAATAATTTGTCATTCGGAATAACAATCAGTGTATCTACAGCTTCTCTAAGCTTTTCAATGCCTGACTGTGCATTATTCATTCTTGTTTTTGATTCAAAACGGAAAGGTTTAGTAACAACACCTACAGTAAGGGCTCCTTGCTCCTTAGCTATACGTGCTACAACCGGTGTGGCTCCCGTTCCGGTACCACCACCCATTCCACAGGTGACAAACACCATGTCAGCACCTTTAAGTGCTGCAGATATTTCTTCAGAACTTTCTTCAGCTGCTTTTTCACCAACTTCCGGTTTAGCTCCCGCTCCAAGTCCTTTCGTGATTTTCTCACCTATCTGCATTAATGTAGGTGCTTTACTTAATTGTAAAGCTTGCTTATCTGTATTAATTGCGATGAATTCAACTCCGGCAATCTGCTCATCAATCATTCGATTGACTGCATTATTACCACCTCCACCAACACCGACAACTATAATTTTTGCTGCCGCTTCTGATTCATTCGTCTTGATTTCTAGCAAGGGTTTGTCCTCCTTTGTTCGTCCTTATCATCTATACATCCCTCTTAAGGTACTTTATCTATTACACCTATAGTATATAATATATAACTTTGTGTAAAATTTCAATAGAATTTTCCCTATTTTTACGTTTTTCTCTACATTTGAATTAATTTTCAGACGGAAACTCACCTTTTCTAAAACTTATCGACTCAGTATTCGCACTATAATTCTCTAAATGAAGTGTACCTTCCTGTCCCACCAGCTTTTCAAGTATTGGTGGTATTTGAGCAATTTGCTCTGACGTTATACTCGTCCCTAAGCTAATATAAATGTTGCCCTGATTCAAATATATACTCCCATCTCTATAAATAATCTTTTCAGTATTAATATTATTTTTTTCAACTTCTTCAGTAGTTTTTATAATCTCATCAAAAATATTCTTTTCATTTGCGTCAAGCTTACTATACAACTTGGGTGTTCCCAAATCAAGTCCCTCTATTTTGGGAACTCCTTCTTTTAATTCGCGAGATTCATTAACAACCATACCATCTATATCGAAATATGTATACCCTTTTTCTGTTTCAATATATCCGACAATCTTCTTTTCATTGACTTTAATATTAAGTACCCATGGTTTCCTTATTGATACTTTTATACTATTTATCGTTGGCAAATCATTTCCTTTATCAAGTTTATACTTCGCCCATACATAAATAGAATTGAATGAATATTCATCATTTAGAACTGTCTCTCTTATTTCATTCGTATCCGTGTATTCATTTCCCTCAATCGATACGTCTTGAATAAAGAAAAGCACATATGTCCCAACAACTATTATAGCAAATCCAATTAATCCGGTAAAAAAGTGATATATACGCACTCCAAGTCGCTTTTTTCTTTTTCTCTTCGGAAGTTCTTCAGCCTCTTCGTAATACTCTTCGTACTGTTCTTTGAATGTATCGTCCCTCTTCAAAACTTTCTCCTCTCAAAGCTACAAGGAATTCACAATTTTCTTGAATAGATCTCCTCTTGCTTCGTAATTTGGAAACATATCCCAACTTGCACATGCCGGAGACAACAAGACACAGTCGCCTTTTTCCGCATATTCAGATGCCTTATGGACAGCTTCTTCAAATGTTTCTGCCATTATAATGTCATTTGGAAA